>JBBSSY010000365.1:0-4326 GCA_038241595.1 Chitinophagales bacterium
ATGGTAAACTGATCGGTGGCAACCTCAAAACGATCGAAACCATGGCCTGCACGAAATCATCGCTGCAGGCAAAAGGAAATATCTTGTTCGTGGAAGACACCGGTGAATACCTGTACAGCATCGACCGGATGTTTTGGAACTTGAAACGTACCGGCCAGCTGGCAGACCTGGAAGCACTGGTCGTCGGCGGCTTCAAGGTAAAACCCGACGACGCCGGCGAAGAGTTTGGTCGCACGGTGCAGCAGATCGTGCTGGAAAAAGTAAAAGAATACCGCTATCCGGTTTGTTTCAATTTCCCCGTGGGGCACCAGCGGAACAACTATGCCTTAAAATGCGGAGTAGTACATAAGCTGGTGGTGTCTTCCGAGGCGGTGACGTTGCGTGAGGGTAAAGCACAAGGACGTCAGGGCATAAAGAGCACAATTGGACCCAAAAAACGCTTTTCTTTGCACAAATGATCAAAGAACCATCCTATCTTAGAAAAGGAGATACCATCGGCATCGTTTGCCCGGCAGGATTTATGCCACCCGAAAAAATGGCCACCTGCATCAGCACCTTGCGAGACTGGGGGTATACCATCAAAGAAGGTAAGACACTGCACAGCGAGTCGCACAATTATTTCGCCGGCACCGACGCCGAACGCCTCACTGACCTGCAGCAGATGCTGGATGACGAAAATGTAAAAGCCATCCTCTGTGCCCGCGGCGGGTACGGTACCGGTCGCATCATCGACCAGCTGGATTTTTCAAACTTTAAGAAAAATCCCAAATGGGTGATCGGCTTCAGCGACATCACGGTGCTGCATGCGCATCTTTACGCCAATTTTAAAATCGCGTCTATGCATGCACCCATGGCAGCGGCTTTCAACGACGACGGGTTTAAGAATGACTATGTTCAGTCACTTCACCAGGCCCTCGCCGGTAAAAAAGCCCGATACCATTGTTCGCCACATATCTTTAATCGCAAGGGGGAAGCGGTCGGCGAGTTGGTGGGCGGAAATCTAACCCTGCTTGCTCACCTGGTCGGCACTGATTCTGATGTTAAAACAAAAGGAAGGATTCTATTCCTGGAAGATGTTGGCGAGCAACTCTACAACATTGATCGCATGTTGTACCAGCTCAAACGCAGTGGCAAGCTTAAACACCTCGCCGGCCTGGTGATCGGTGGTTTTACCGATAACAGGGACACCGACCGCCCCTTTGGTCAGACTGCCTATGAAATCATCCGCGACATCGTGCAGGACTATGATTACCCCGTTTGTTTTCATTTTCCGGTCAGTCACGACAAGGAAAATTACGCGTTGAAGATCGGGGTAGGGTACAAGTTGAAAGTAAGTAAACACAAAGTGACGCTTGAGGAATAGCTGATTGCTGACGGCTATTTACTGAATGCTGACTGCTGACTGCTGACTGCTGACTGCTGATTCAATGTCGATCAGTTAAGTGTCGATCAGTTAAGAAAATATTCAATATTAAACGCTCGATGTTCAATGCTCAATAAAAATAATCCAGCCGCATGGTCCTTATGAATTTGAGCGTTGAAAATGGACGATTCTCTCTCAATCTCTCCTCTATTGAGCATTGAACATTGAGCGTTGAATATTTGATTATTTGAAAGCTTACAATGAAACAATCTTCTTCCCCATACCCCATACCCCATAACCATACCCTTCTTCCGATTACCGCCTGCTGATAGCTGACAGCCAAAACTCACCGCAACAACGAATCAATTTTCGCCCCAACTGCCGGAAAGTCGAACAGGTTATTGTGCGTGCCGCCAGCCAACGTAATCAACTCGTCGTTTTTTTTCAGGAACGGCAGCAGCTTTTTAGCATTGCTGTACGGCACCACCCAGTCGCCGGTGCCATGAAAAATGACAACCGGGTCTGTCACCTTCGGCAGGTATTCGTAAGTCGGAAACTTGCTCCTGATGAGCCGGTTGACCGGCATTAGCGGTGCATAAAAACCAATAACGGCCGGTAGGCTGTAATAGGGTGTCTCCAGCAGCAGGTACTGGCAATTTCTTACCGCGGCAAGTTGCGCGGCAGCGCCTGTGCCCAGTGACTTGCCATAGATCACAATCTTACCGGCGGGAAATCGTGAACGTGCCAATTTATACACTGCCATCGACCATTTGTACACGGTCTCTTCCGTAAATTTCCCGGTACTCTTGCCATACCCTGGATAATCCATCATCCATACTTCGTAACCTGAACGGGTGAAAAAAGGGGCGAAACGCGCATAGCGGGTGATGTTGGTCCGGTTGCCGTGGAAATACAACACGATTCCCCTTGGTGTGGGGTCTGCCGGTAGAAACTGAACCAGGTTGAGGGTAGACTTGTCGTCGACAGGTATGTTCACTTCGCGAAAAGGGATATCAAACGTAAACTTGTAACCTGGCGGCAACACCACCGGACGCAGGATGATATAGTCCTGCAAATAAAACAGCGCGATACCAACGACACCATATATCAGCAGGGAGATTCTTACAACCCGGAATATTTTTCTTTTACGCATAGTCAGAACTTTAAGATATCCCTGATGAAATTATGATACTCCGGGTAAGATGGCAGGTTGTTATGCCCGCCCCCGTGGATACGGATCAGCGTGATCATCCTTGGATTGACAGCCTGTAATTTTTCACTATTCGAGATTGGGATCAGCCAATCCTTTGTACCATGAAGGATATAGGTATGACACCTGACAAGCCGGATCCATTTATCCGTCCGCATCTGGTATTGGAGCAATAACCGGATTGGCAGAATCGGTAAAAAACGTTCGATGACTTTGGTGAAATTATAATATGGTGCATCCAGGATCAGGTAGCGGGGGTTATTGTCGGCCGCGAGTTTGGTGGCAAAGCCACTTCCCAGGCTCCGGCCGTACACGATGAGGTGGCGGTCCTGCGGGTATTTTTCCGCCAGGCGCTCATAGACAAACTGCAGGTCGCTGAGGATGTCTTTTTCACTTCTTTTGCCGGTGCTTTTGCCAAAGCCGCGGTAATCGACCAGCACCACGTCATAGTTGTACCGGTAAAAATCTTTGGCGTACCTGGCCCATCCTTTGATGCTGCGCGTGTTGCCATGCAGGTAGAGGATCAGTCCTTCCGGTTTGTCCCGAAAAAAATGCAGGCCGTTGATGCGCACGCCCGGCGCTATGTCGAAAAACAATTCTTTAAATGGCACATCATACTTAAAGGTGAAATCAGCGCCCAGTTTCTCCGGCCTGAACACAAATTTATCCTGGATCAGGTAAACCACGATGCCCAGGCAGGCATAGCCAATGATGATATAGAGGAGGGTGGTGTTCAGGTGGAGACCTTCAAAATTAACGGAAAAAAGCGCAACGCTTTAAAGTGTTTAGGCATCACTGCGCATAAAAATGCCCGGAACATCCACCGAAGGGTGCCCGGGCATCTTACTGATCAATTACTCAGCAGCGCAACATGCTGTGGGTAAAATTAGTTCACTCTACCATTCCGCAGAATATATCCAAAGAGACCTTGTGTTTCATGATCAGGGCCGGCAGTGAAATAAAGCCGGTTCGGATCCACCGTAGTAGCCGTGAGCGGTGGAAATGACAGTGCCCACAAACCATCGATGATTATGGATTTTCCGGCAGCAGTGAGATAGCCTAGTAATTTTCCGTTTTCATCATAGGCGATGATGTGGCCGTCGCCGAAATTACCAACCAGTACGGCGCTTTGACCGGCGTACATTTTCAGGTTATCCGTCAGGAAACCGGCCGGCGCCTTGGCAATGCCCCAGGGTGCGTTCAGCGGGCCCTTCGAAGCGAATCTTTTAATAAACACACCACCGGTGGTAAACATGCTTATCAGGCCATTGCCCATGCCTGCCTCTTCTTTGCCATTCGCGCCCACTTTAGCGTATAACACATAAATCGTATCGCCTACATTCTGGATGTTGTAAGGTGCATATCCCATTGGTAGTCTAGGGTCCTTGAAGGCCTTGGTGACTGAGCCATAGTTTTTATCAAACACATCGATGTTGTTTGTACGGAAATTAGCCGCATAGAGGAAGTTTGCGCCTTTATCTGCCGCAATTGCCAAACCGGTGTATGCAGAACTGCCGGAGTTGTTAATGACCCTGATGGCTGTATTTCCCGCGGCGGCGCTCCAACCCGAGACCACGCCATCTACACCAACAAAAATAAATCGTGCCGGCTGTCCATTGGACAATACGAAGTCACTTGAACCATTAAAAACCGTTCCGGTAGGATTTCCCCCGGTCGGCGCATTTGGTGACGGGATGGCAACCGCAGCCCGCGCCTGGTTACCATCTTTATCGTACACGGTGCTTACATGAGA
>JBBSSY010000366.1:0-4283 GCA_038241595.1 Chitinophagales bacterium
AATACACAAAGATCCGCGGGAGCCAAGGGGAATTTCACCCGCTCGCAGTGGCATAATTTTTTTAATCGATTCTATGAATTACATTAAAAAAAATTAAAAATTACAGCTATGGCAAAAGATCACAGGAATATTGGCAGCGAAGGACTGGAACAAGGCGGACCTGCCTTTGGAACAAATTACGCTCGTACCGATTTGTCCATAGGAAACGCTGGTGACGCGTTGACAACACCAAATACCATTGGCCTGAAAGAGGGCGACAATGATGCGGAAAACCTCGACATCGATCGGGAAAGCTCCCGCAATCTGGGTGCAAAAGACGATGATACAGACGATTTTGACGAAGAAGCCATCGATGAAGACCTCGATGATGATGATGATGATGACATGGACTTAGAAGTAGATGACGACGAAGAAAAGACCCTGGATGGTGGTATTTAACGGCCTAGAATAATTTGCAGGTTCCTACTACAAAAAAAGCAATTCAATCATTTGAGTTGCTTTTTATAGTATCGAAGCTTATAGCCAACGGCTTACGGTGGCTGTTAGTTACCAGACTCCTCGTTCAATTTAGGCTGCTTTTCTTCTTCGGTTAATGGCTTGAAATCGCTTGCCCCAAGTGTGTCTTCTTTCGGTGGCAAGATGGTTTCACCTCCTGTCGGCGATACGGGGTCGGTGGTTTCAGTGAGCGGTACCAAGGTAGATTCCTTGTCTCGTTCGAAGGTTACATCTTCATCGTGTTTTATCGTTTCCTCGGGCTTATTGGTTTCCATAGTATGAGATTTAATTGGGATATGATTGCGTAGAATTTTCTACGGAGATCTAGCTATCAGCTATCAGCTATCAGCTATCAGCTATTTAGCCTTCCGCTAAATAGCCTAATTGCAAGTTAAGCAATTTATGCGTTTACGAGACGTTGCATTAGATTGACCGAAGGTCAGTTTGTATTCCCATACCACATACCTCATACCCCATACCCATCTTCTGATTGCTGATTGCTGATTGCTGAAAGCTCACAGCTCACAGCTGACAGCTAAATATTCACCCGCTGCATCTTCGGCGCCAGCAAATGCATCACTAGCCACGCTACTAAGTAAGCGCTACCGCAGATAGTAAAAATGATATAATATCCCGTTTCCAGGGAACCGAGAGATTTGTAGTAATCGAATAATTCTCCCGCCGCTTTAGCCAACAGGATGCCGCCGATGCCACCCGCCATTCCACCGATACCAGTAATGGAACTGACCGTTTTCTTCGGGAACATATCCGACACGGTCGTGAAGATATTGGCCGACCAAGCCTGGTGCGCAGAAGCCGCCAGCCCGATGATGAGTACGGCGTACCACATGTCCATCTTACCAAGCACCTGGGCAAAAACAACCGGTATCACACAAAAGGCATAGATCAGCATCGACGTTTTGCGGGAGCGGAATACAGACCACCCCTTACGGATAAAATACAACGGCAGCCAGCCACCAAACACACTGCCGAAAGACGACATGGTATACACCAGGGCAACAGGTAAAGCAACGGCCGTTTTCTCCAGCCCATATTCGGCTTTGAGGAACGCAGGCAGCCAGAAAAGATAAAACCACCATACCGGGTCGGTCAGGAACTTGCCCATTACAAATGCCCAGGTCTGCCTGAATTTCAGTAGCTGGAACCAGGAAACTTTTGCGCCCTGGTCTTCTGTCGTTTGCACTTCGTCGCGGTCACTGTGGATCAGGTCGTATTCGGGTTTTCCGAGGCGTTTTTCCCTGGACGGTATTTCATACATAAAGAACCAGAAAATCAGCCATATGAAACCAAAGGCACCGGTAATGATAAAGGCCCATTGCCAACCCATGTTGACCGCAATAAACGGTACCGTGAGCGGGGCGATAATAGCGCCAACATTACTGCCCGAATTAAAAATGCCTGTTGCCAGGGCACGTTCCTTTTTGGGAAACCATTCGGCAACGGTTTTTATAGCCGCCGGGAAATTGCCTGATTCAGTAAGCCCCAGGGCACCACGTGCAATAAAAAATCCTGTGGTGGTACTCACCAGCGCGTGGCCGATGGCCGACAAGCTCCATAAAAATGTGGACAGCGCATACCCGATCTTGGTACCGACTTTGTCGATCAGCCGCCCTGCACCCACCATACCGATGGCGTAAAACGCCTGGAACACGATCACCAAATCGGAATAATCTTTTTCAGACCAGGTGAATTCCACTTCCAGCGTATCCTTCAGCAAACTGATTACCGCACGATCGAGGTAATTGATGGTGGTGGCAAAAAAGAGCAGGGATAAGATCACCCATCGATAACTGGTTGGTTTGTCAGGGTGCGAAATCGGCATGGCCGGGCTGGTTGCGTATTTCATCTGGCTCAATAAAAAAAGTTTAAGACGTACAAGATATAACTAGTTGACGGGCGAGGGCGATTTTAGTCCTCAACTGTATCCAGTTTTTCTGCTGGATCAGTTCGCGCTCCAGCAGCTCGCTGCCCATGCCAACACAGAGCACGCCTGCTTCAAACCACTCTTTCAGGATGGCTTTGTCTGCGCGGATGCCACCTGTTGGCATAATGTCAACGCCGGGGAATACCGCGCGTACCGCTTTTACGTACGCCGGTGTGGCGAGATTGGCCGGAAATATTTTCACCACGGCGGCCCCATTCGTAGAGGCTTCATGTATCTCGGTCGGCGTCATGCAACCGGGCATCCAGGGAATACCGGCTTCCACGCACAATTCACCAACGGGTACATGAACAATCGGACTTACCACAAACGATGGTTTATGGGGCAGAAACTGCTCGGCTTGCTGCACCGTTTTTACCGTGCCGATACCGAGGAACATATCGGGGTATTTGTTCCTGGCGAATTCCTGCAGCCGGATGAAATTGTCGGCGGCTTTTTCGCCGCGGTTGGTATATTCAAACACTTCGATGCCTTCTTCAAAACAAATAGACATCACCTGCTCGCTGACCTCGTAGTCTTCATGATAAAAAACCGGTACGATCATGCTGCGTTTGAGCGCTTCCTTCACGCTGGTTTCAATGGCTGTACTCATCCTGCTATTTTTTAATGTTGTTAGATAATCTGTATCAATCTACTGCGCCGGCTCGTTGAGCAATGCCTTGATAGCTGCCACGGGTGTCGTATTGGCGTCTCCTTTAATATTCAGTTTGCTTACGGCAGAGGCAGCGGCAAAATTGATCAGGTCCTGGTCGCCCATATTTTCGAGCCGGCCATAAATCAAGCCGGCCATAAAACTGTCACCACTGCCAACACTGTCGACCACTGATTTACGATAAAAACTTTTTGATTCCAATACCCTGGCCTGGCTAAAGAGGGATGCATAATAATCCAGGCTGCCATCCGCCTGCGTAAAGCGGTACGTGAAGGCCACCTGTTTGCATTTTGGGAACTGTTCCACCAGCTTACCAGCCACTTGCGCTGCCATTTTAATATGACTGGCCTTGTCTCCTTTTATCAAATCGGTTTCGTTCCACGTAACGCCCAGCATGTTGGTCGCAGCCCATATATTTCCCATGACCACATCGCAGTATTTCACCAGCGCCGGCATAATCTCCACCGGTGTTTTACCATATTTCCACAAAAGGCGGCGGTAGTTGAGGTCGGTAGAGATGATAATGTTTCTTTTTTCTGCTGCCACCAGTACTTCTTCCAGCACCACGGCTGCTTCGGCACTGAGTGCGGGTGTGATGGCAGTCCAGTGGAGCCAGGTGACGCCTTGCAGGTACTCGTCCCAGTTTACGGTGCCCGGCTCGATCTGGCTAAACGCCGAATATTTGCGGTCGTATACAACGGAATGCGATTGCATATCACCGCCGGGCGCCATATAATAGATTCCGATCCGCTCTCCACCCCACAACATGCGGCTGGTATCTATGTGCAGTCCTTGCAGCATCTTGTCAACATTTTTCGACAGCACGTTATCGGGCAGTTTGCTCACGTAAGAAATATCGGTGCCCCAGGTCGCCAACGCGGTGGCCACATTGAGTTCCGCCCCACCCAACGAAAATTCGGCCGAGGTGAGTTCGGCAGCGGGGGTTATCCGGAATAGTATCTCACCAAAGGCGACGACTTTTTGATTCATGGTAGTGTTTGGTGGTGAGCTTTTATTTTTAGCAGTTAGTAATCAGCAATCAGCAGTCAGAAGAAAATTAATTCAGATTCCCTTCTTCTTCTGATTGCTGATTGCTGACTACTGACAGTTGACAGCTGACAGCCCATTAATACATTAAATTAAAGGCATCTTTTAATCACTCCGCCTGTGACC
>JBBSSY010000367.1:0-4283 GCA_038241595.1 Chitinophagales bacterium
ATTCCTGGAGAGCCTGAAGACAAAAAATATTGCCTGGGACCGCGTAAATGCATTCCACATGGATGAATACGTGGGCCTCGGCCTGGATGCACCGGCCGGTTTTGGTTACTACCTGAAGCATAAATTGTTCGACTTCGTCACGTGTCGCGAAGTTCATTACCTGGATGGCATTGCCGACCCGGAGGAAGAATGTAAACGCTACGCCGACCTGCTCATCAAATATCCCACAGACATCGTTTGCCTCGGAATCGGTGAGAACACACACCTGGCTTTCAACGATCCGCACGTGGCGTTCTTCGATGATCCGAAGATCGTCAAGGTGGTGGACCTCGATGAACAGTGCCGGCTGCAACAGGTAAATGACGGTTGTTTCCCCACGATGGGGGACGTACCCGTATATGCACTGACGATTACCATTCCGGCACTGTTTAAAAGCGGTTATGCCAGCGCGGTAGTTCCCGGCGAATTAAAGGCGAACGCAATATATCATACCCTCAAAAGCGACATCAGCGAATTATACCCGTCTACCATCCTGCGAACCCATCCGAACGCGGTGTTGTACATCGATGAAAAAAGCGCGGCGAAATTATAAAACGATCCTGGAGGATCAAGTCATTCTAACCAAAAACAACACATGTCAGACAAAACTGCTGCGATAGAATCAGGTACACTTAGCCCGCGAGACACCCGAACGGGCGTTATCATCATCGGGTTGATGTTCTTCATGTTTGGCTTTGTTTCGTGGATCAATGCCATCCTGATTCCCTATTTCAAGATTGCTTGTGAGCTCACCAATTTCGAATCGTACCTGGTGGCGTTTGCGTTTTATATTTCATACCTTATCTTTTCCGTTCCGTCGTCTTTCCTGCTCAAAAAGGTGGGTTTTAAAAAAGGGATGATGATCGGTTTCCTGGTGATGGCCCTTGGCGCGTTTATTTTTGTACCGGCAGCCATGACGAGGACCTATACTTTATTCCTGATGGGTTTGTTCTCTATCGGCGCGGGACTGGCGCTGCTGCAAACGGCCGCCAACCCGTACATCACCATCCTGGGGCCACGTGAGCGTGCGGCGCAACGGTTCAGCATCATGGGGATATGTAACAAAGGCGCAGGTATCCTCGCCCCCCTGTTATTCGCTGCCGTAATTTTCAGGGCCACCGATGGTGACATGTTTAAACAGCTTCCGCTGATGGATCCCGCGCAGCGCGAGATTGCGTTGGATGAACTGATCCGCCGGGTAATGGTGCCCTACGCATGCGTGGGTACACTGCTTGTGTTGGTCGGGTTGATGATCCGTTTTTCGCCGCTGCCTGAAATCGATACCGAGCATGAAAGCAGCGATGTGGCGATGGCAAATTCTGACAAGACAAGTGTTTTCCAGTTCCCGCACCTGGTACTTGGCGCGATCGCTGTTTTTATGCATGTAGGCACCCAGGTGATATCCATCGATACGATTATTGGCTACGCCGCTTCTATGAATATTAACCTGCTGGAGGCGAAGGTATTTCCATCTTATACGTTGTTTAGTACCATTTGCGCATACACCATCGGCATCGTTTGTATCCCGCGTTTTTTTAGTCAGGGCAATGCGCTGAGGTTTTGTACCATCCTTGGTACCGTCTTTACGCTGCTAATCATCTACGCCAGGGGAAATGTTCAGTTCCTCGGACACGACGTGGACATTTCGATCTGGTTTGTCGTACTGCTCGGCCTGGCCAACGGCCTGGTGTGGGCAGGCATCTGGCCGCTTGCACTGGATGGCCTGGGCCGATTTACGAAAATCGGTGCGTCCCTGATGATCATGGGCCTCGCCGGCAACGCGATTATGCCACTGGTATATGGTTATTTCGCAGACATCGTAGGGCATCGCAGCGCTTACTGGACGATATTTCCCTGTTACTTATTCTTGATCTATTACGCATTTTACGGCTATAAAACCCGCAGCTGGTCACTCTCAAAAAGCGGGAGCAATACCGTCGCTTAGCATAACTAATACATTCAAACCATCATAATGAAAAAAATCCTGCTTGTTTGCGGGCTGGCCACCGCCATGCACCTGCCTCATCCCTGTGCCGCCAAGTCGCCTGCGCCCGTCGATCGTACACAGGATTCTCTAAGCCATATTGCCCTTGAATCCTGGACGTACACGGAGAATTTCGAGAACCGTGATCTCGGCGCCTGGGCCTCCTATCCACACTGGCAGGACCTGGCATTCGATCAGAATTTCCGCGTCAACGAGATCGTACCGGGGGATCCCAACCTGGCTGCCGTACAAAAGGTAACGCCCTACACCCATGTCGATAATTATGCAGGTGCGCAGAAGTTGCTGGATATGTTTCTCGTTCCAACTGCGACGCTCAGTTTTAAATATTACCTCAAAACAAACCTGCCCGTTGAATTTTATAAAGTGCGCCTGGCGGCCGGTGATTTGGGTACACTCGATGTCACGCTGGCAAACCCTGGCACGAATAAATGGGTCACCGCTACGGTGAATTATAATGATTTTGCGCGCGAAAATCCCGCGATTACTGGCAAGAGCCAGGTCAGGATCTATGCCCTTGCCTTCCTGGCAAAAATCGCCGATGCCGATCCCGCCATGCCGATTTATTTGGGTATTGATGACATATCATTCCAGGCGGCGCGTGCAACCGCTTTCCAGTTCGCACAGCCGGCCGTATATAAACTGCCGGAGTACAGCCCATATATTTCAAAAGAATCCTATTTCGCCGGTGACAATTTTACCGTGAGTGGCCGCTGGCCGCTGACCGCGAGTAAGGTAACCATGGCGATTGCTTCCTATACCGATCCCAGGAAAATCCTTTACCAGGGAGCCCTGTCCAAAAAGGGGGAGAGCTGGTCGCTCAAGGCAATGAAACTCGGTTTCGGTGAAGGACTTTACCTGGCGACGCTGGTTGCATCCGATGCTGCCGGACTTGTGTCATCTACCGAACTCACAATACACATCGTACCGAAAAACATTGGTGGCCAGCATCCGCGGCTGATGTTCGATGCTGCCGGCCAGAAACAAATCATCGAACGTTTTAAAGAAGCACGGTTTAAACCGGTACTGGACGATATTTTAAAGAACGCCAAAATACAGCGCGACCGCAACCCAGTAGACAGTCTCATCTTCGACCTGGACCAGTTCCCCGATGAAGACTGGTTGCCCACCTGGGCCGCCTGGGGTTCACACATTTACAATACCACGGCCGCCTTGCGGTATAACGCCATGGCCTATGCGTTTAATGGCGATACGACCGCCGGCAACTATGCCAAAAATTTGCTGGTGCGGTTGTCTGAATGGCCCAACTGGACACATCCCTGGCAGACGAAACGTGGCCGCTACAGTGAACACCGTACCGGCAACTGGTCGCACCGCGTGGCGGAGGCCTATGACCTTACCTATGGGCTGATGACGCCGGCGGAACGCACGAAGATCCAGCAGGCCGTGATGAAAAACATCGTCGACGGGGTACACCGTACCTATGTAGATGACAACAACATCACCGGCAACACCTCCAACTGGATTGCCATGACGGTTGGTGGCTCGCTGATGAACATGGCCGCCATGTTTGGCGACGCGCCGGAAACAACAAACCTCGAACCGTATTTTACCGGTGCGATGATCAAATATTACACGTTTTTAAACCGCGTCACAGATACCGTGGATGGTTCCTGGGGTGAAGGGTTTGGTTATAATAGTTACACCTTCTCCAACCTCGCTTACAGCGTGCCTTCGCTCAAACATGTCTTTAACATTGATGTAACGCCGCCATTGCGAAACAGCTACAACGAGTTTATCTGGGGTGGTATTTTAAAGAAGAAGGAATGGTTTGAATATGGTGATTCTGGTGGCGACATGCCACCAGCTACCAACTGGGCGTTCCTGCTGAACATGGCCAAAGAACCTCGCCTGGGCTGGTTTTACAACTACATGAAGAAGGGCGAAACGCTCGAGGACGTGCTGTACGATACAAAAAATGTAAAGCAGGCTTCGGCTTTTGAAGAGAACCCGGTAAAGGTTTTCCGCAAAGTGGGGACGACCGTTTTTAAAAGTGGCTGGGAAAAAAATGATTTTGTGTTCACCATGCGTTCGGGCGCTTTCTTCAACCACCAGCATCTCGACCAGGGCAGCTTCTGGCTGGCAGATAAAGGGGTGACATTTATTGAAGAAAGACATCTGCACAACTCCGATTATTATGCCGACCCGATCTACCAGTCGCACCTGATCCAGCCCGTTGGCCACTCTACCATCCTGATCAATCACAACGAACAAAGCCAGC
>JBBSSY010000368.1:0-4255 GCA_038241595.1 Chitinophagales bacterium
AAGGCCGGTGCAAACATCGCCATTGGTGATTTCAAGCTGGAAGACGCGGAGAAAACAGCCAAAGAAATCCAGCAACTGGGCGTACAGGCCATCGCGGTTTCCTGCAATGTATTGAAAGATAAAGACCTGGTAAATTTAGTCGAAACAACCGTCAAGGAATTAGGGGGCATCCATATCCTGATCAACAATGCCGGCGGTGGTGGTGGCGGTCGCGAAAATCCTTTTACCATTTCCGTGGATGACATCAAACGCGATTACGAACTGAACGTTTTTAGTGGCTGGCGGCTCTGCCAGTTATGTGTACCGTATATGAAAAAAGCGGGGTATGGCTCTATTGTCTTTACCACGTCCATGTCCAGCATCAATAAAAGTCCCAACATGAGTGGGTATGCGGGTTCAAAAGCATCGGTTAACCACATGGCCGCCAACCTGGCTTTTGATTTCGGACCGGAAGTCCGTATCAATTGTGTAGGACCCGGTGCCACCCGGACAGCCGCCCTGGAAAGTGTACTGACACCAGAAATAGAAAAGACCATGCTGGCCCATACACCCATCAAGCGATTAGGTACTGCTGAGGATATCGCTGGTGCCATGTTGTATTTTGCCTCTCCCATTTCGGAATGGGTAAGCGGACAGACCATTTTTGTAAACGGTGGTGGAATTCAGACGCTGGATTAGGTGGATTGATGACAGGGTTTTTTAAAAGGCAGTGGCTGTTTTCGGCTTTCAGTGCCAGCGTTACCCACCAGTCCTTCTCTATCGCTTTTACGCTCATGCCGGTTTTGACACTAACCTGCTGGATAATGAACCTGCGATCCCGTTCACTCAAAGACAAGAATTCAACCATGGTGTTCGATTTTGTCCGCAATTTTATAAAGTGTCGATGCTACTTTGCCGGGAGAAAGCCTGGCACCTTCGCGTATATCTTCGGGTGGTTGATTGCTTAATAATTTTAGCAAATGATCAAATATCCTTTCTGTAAACGCATCTTTATCTATAGCCATGAGGGCCTGGGAGGCCAGAAATACAAGTTCATTTTTGGTTGCCAGCTTTTTAGGTGTTGTGCTTTTGAACGTGATGCTTCCCTTGCCAATTTTTATCTTGCGGGGACTGCCGTCTGTCAGGAAAACAACTTTTGTCGGTACCTGGGTAGACAGGCCTAATTTATTTAAGGCGTACGAACCCGTTGGACGTATAACAACTTTTTCATTTTTGGCGATCTGCGCGGCTATTTCTTCAATTGATGGATAAAGGATGCCCAGCCTGGAATCTTGTCCTGGCTTAAAATAAATGCCTTTGGCCAGCCGCATCACTTTTTTTTCTTTTGCCAAGCGGGAGAAAATTTTGTGGATAGAACTGGCACTGCCCAGGGCAAGGTAATCAGCCGGGAAAAGGATAGTTCCGGGCTTTGCCTGGTCTAATTGGGACTGTACTTGGGCATGTTCACTTTTTCCGTGTTTTCATTTGTCAGCATTTTTCGCAGAATCCTGACAAAAATAATCAAAATTTGAGATTTTGTAGTATGTTCAGCAGAACCCTGGCAAGAATTGATTCTCAGAATCTGCACAATAAAAGTTAAGACATTTAACGCTTAATTAATGCGTTACCGTGTGGAGACAGATTGATATTAATTATACCCGGTTAGTTGAGATGTGTACCCTTAAAACAAAGCCGAACAGAAAAAGTATTGGGTGAGACAACCGTTTAAAAATTTAGACCTTGTCGGTTTTTTTTTGAACAACTTGCCTGCTTACATTCCATACTTGTTCTTCTACAGGCGCTTCTAGAAACGCTTTGCGAAATTCTGCAGACGAGGCAAATTGTAATTGTTTGATGACCCGGTATTCGAAACTGACCCTAAAGTTTTTTGATTCATATGGCCACGGGTCCACGGTTATTTCTTCATCATTTATTTGTACCAGGTAATACATCTTTTTATCCGGGCCGGTACTGATTTCCAATTTGCGCTTTTCAGGTTGCAGGCGGGATTGGCAAAGGAGCAGGGAGAAAGCGTCGCACCATTCCATCAGGTCGTATATGCGTAACGTTTCTGCTTCTGTCATTTTCAACGCCTTGCGCCATTTTTCACGCAGGATGGTTTGCTCTTTTAGAAAATTGTTACATGTTTTATTCGTGGCAGCTTCTGTGCGGTTAAGGAACTCCATGTGGAGCGAGGTGAGCAACGCTATGTAGCGATTCTTCGTCTGCGTAAGCATGGATAACTTCTCATAATGCGCCAGCTCAAACACTTTCATATCAAAGTTCAGCGGACCACCGGTTGGGGTAAGCAGGTTTTCGCCATCCAGTTCCACTTCCGCATCATCATGTTCCGCAATAGCGAGCAAGGTTTCTGTCCAACGTTCGGGCCGATCCTTTACCCGCCAGTTTGCAGCAATCTGTGCAGACAGTATGCCATGTGATCGTTGTGTCACCACATGCCAGCCATCTTCTTTATATGTTACGATCATCGATTGTTTTTGTAGAGATGTAATATACGGTTCATCTGATTTACCAGGAAATGATTAACTCCGGTTAGGGGTCAACATGTAAGGTAACACTACCCAGCTTATTTTTGTTTGGTTGGTGGATGTTTTCATGTATTCAGCGGTCGTGTGCTAAACAATCTAAGAGGGAGTTTCAGAGAGAGAGAGAGCAATGTTAAATACCTGATCATTGCTCCACAAAGCTTCTTATACTCCCAATTATATTATCTACTCTCCTTTGTTCATAGTAGTCTACATGGACGCTTATCCATTCGGATATATTGCTTTGAAAGCAATATAGAAAATTCAGTCTGAAGATGTTCCCTCACATTTTTTGGGGCGGTACGTAATTCCTCCCATAAGGTTGTCCTATTATTCATTACATACACAATATCCTCAAAGTCGGTGCTGGTTCGGCCATCATTATCACCACGGTTTTTAAATGCTTCGAGTTTAGTCGCTAAAAAATAGGGAGCGGTAAATATCTTTACTGAATAGGCCTCACCTATACTGATTTTTGTAGCATGGGAAAATGCCTCAGCATACCATTTATTAGCAAATCCTAAAATCTCTTCAGACGTAGGCATCACATCAACTGTTATCCCTTGAACGATATAGCGACATATCACACCTGATTCTGTATCATTCACAAATCCCTTTTGCCGAAGCTTTTCTTCTATTGCTGCATAATCATTATATTGAAGGATCTCTATCAACACATCAACATCGTTTGTAGGCCTCGTTTCTGCTGCCGGTCTATCTTTATACAGTGAGACTGTGGCTCCTCCTACAAAAACCACATCATTTGCAAGTTCTTCTAATGCAGTATACACTGCTTTAATTCTTGTAATGTTTTCCTGGTGACTCATAGTATTGCTTTACGTAATTCTTCGACAGCTATTTTCAATTCCCGTGTTTTTCCAACCCGAATAATGTCAATGCTTGCAAGAAGCAGGTAAAGCTTTTCGTCGCTTTTTACCGCTTTTATCACATTTTTATAAAGGGGTAGTATAGCCAACCCCCTGATGTCGCCATCCTCGTCGGGCCAAACGTAGTTCAAATCACTTTTAAAATACTTTTTGTAGAAGGCGTAGGTGTGTGCTGTCGCGATACCTGTTACCATGCTTCCTGGTAATGCCGGAAAAACGTACTGCACACCATATTGTAAAAACTCCATCAGCGATTGCTTGTGTAATTTTTTTTTGCTTTCGTCTATCAGGCCTGCAATCCTGCTTCTGTTTAGAGAATCCGATACTTCAGACATGCTCAGGTGCAAAGAAGCAGACAGCTCCCTATATTGCCAGGGAGTATCCTGTAGTGTAAGTATTTTCATTAAAATGACTACGTCCTGGGGACGCATTCCATTATGGGATTTCATAAAGCGAATATAATGCATGTTTGCCGTTCGCGAATCGCGAACAGCAAACATGCATTGTGATGACTGAATTTGACACCCTCTGCTATGCCAACGCCAGGATTGAACTTAGATGCGGACATGCTGGCGCCGTCAGTTGTCTTGAACTGTGATTTGAATGATTAATTGATGGACTATGACGTAAGTAACTGGAACCCGAACTGAAACTCGGTTCTCATGCTTGCGCGCGGGTTGTCTTGAACTTTGATTTGTGTGATTAATTGCTGGACTATGAGGTAAGTGGCTGAAACCCGAACTGATATCGGTTCTCATGTCTGCGCGCGGGTTGTCTTGAACTGTGATTTGAATGATTAATTGATGGACTACGAGGTAAGTAGGTGGAACCCGAACTGAAACT
>JBBSSY010000369.1:0-4253 GCA_038241595.1 Chitinophagales bacterium
AATACGCCGGCAAACCAGGTGGTGGCCAGTAACGTGGACGCTTCACTGCTCGGACAGGAATTTGCCGCGGCAGAATATTTCGGGCTGCTGGCCGGCCAGTACCAGGTAGGTCAAAACCTGTACGCCGATGTATATGCGCAATACTTTGCCACTACGCATCCCAATTTTAATTCGGATCAGTATGCCGAACAGGGAGCGTGGACAAATATCATGTGGAATAATTTTTATTCCAGCCCAGCGCCGCAATTGTTATTCGTAGAAAATTACACGCAGGCCAATGCGATGCCTTTGGCGAATGCCATTGCCAAAGTATGGCGCGTGGAAATGTATCACCGCATGTCGGATTATTTTGGGCCGATCATTTACTCACAATTCGGTAACGGCAAAACAAGCGTCGCCTACGATTCACAGGAAAGTGTGTATAAAAGCTTCTTTAAAACCCTGGATTCTGCGGTGGCGGTATTGAAAGCCAATTCGGGCGGCAGCGCCTTTGGGGGTAACGACCAGGTATATGCGGGCAATGCAGATAAATGGTTCAAATTCGCAAACTCACTGCGGCTTCGCCTGGCCATGCGCATCTCATATGTTGAGCCCGCCCTGGCAAAAGCCGAAGCGGAAAAAGCGGTCACAGCCGGTGTCATTACCGCAAATACTGACAATGCCGCAGTAATCTCTACCGTAAATTCAATCAACTGGTTGTCAATCTGGACATACATCGACGAATTCAGGATGAGTGCTTCGATGCAAAGCGTACTGCAGGGATTTAACGATCCAAGGCTTTCCGAATATTACGATGAAGCTAAAAATGGCGGAGGTTATAAAGGCGTTCGCAATGGTTTGCCAGCTATCGAAAAAGGCGGTACGTTGAATGCGGATCATTCATTTGTAGATACCAAGTACCTGCCCATCGCACGGGGTGGCACCAACCCGCCCAACCGCCTGATCAGTGCGGCAGAGGTCTATTTTTTAAGAGCGGAAGGCGCCTTGCGCGGCTGGAGCATGGGCGGCACCGATGAGGACTTATACAACGAGGGCATACGTCGGTCTTTAACGGAAAGAACTTCAGCAACGGCGGCGCAGATCGAGGCGTATGTGGTCAGTACGGCTACACCAATTGCACTGAATGACAAATGGGCCACACCGGCCATGTCAGATATCACGGTGAGGTATCCTGCGGCAGGGACTTTCGAAAAGAAACTGGAAACCATCATCACGCAGAAATGGATTTCACTGTACCCGGACGGTTGGGAGGCCTGGTCGGAACGTCGCAGGACCGGTTATCCAAAAGGTTACCCGGTGATCAATTCGCTGAACCCGCTGGTACCAAAAGATGCGATCATGCGCCGGCTGGCATTTACAACGGGTGAAATTTCTACCAATAAAACCGCAGTGGAACAGGCCCGTACGCTGCTCGGTGGACCCGACGCGAATAATACCAAACTGTGGTGGGATAAAAAATAGGACTCAACCTGTCGAACGTTCTTTATGAAAAAAACATCGAGAAGAAAATTTATACAATTCGGTTCCCTGGCAGGTGCGGGCTTTACGGTCGCGCTGGCCTGGCCCAACCTGGTATCCGGCGCTGCATGGCTACCTGAAATACCGGATATGGGTAACCGCTTCGCCGAACCCATTATTGATCTCCACCAGCATACCAACTACCTTGGCCGTACCGACCCCGAGCTGCTGGCGCACCAGCGGGCCATGGGTGTCACGTTCACCGTGCTGCAGCCTGCGGGTAAACCGGTCGACTATGGATCCACCTACTATGGCGTAGGCAATGGCTTACAGGCGGAAACCACCGGCAACGAGGCCTGTTATGCGATGGCAAAAAAATACCCGGAGGAGTTTACATTCGGGGCAAATGAAGTGCCTGACCTGCCGGGCGCCACCGCCGAGATCGAGAAATACCTCAAAATGGGCGCACCCTTTATCGGCGAAAGTAAATTCGGCGTAGATTGCGATTCGCCGGAGATGCAGGCCATCTACCAGTTGGCCGCTACATATAAAGTTCCCGTCCTGATGCACTGGCTGCACAATATGTATAACCGCCATATCGAACGCTTTTACAAAATGCTTGAAAAATATCCCACCGTCATTTTCCTGGGTCATGCACAAACCTGGTGGGCAAATATCGACAAGAACTATACGGACCAGAATAACATCTACCCAAAAACAAAAGTAACACCCGGCGGGCTCAGTGATCAATTGCTTACGACCTATCCCAATATGTTCGGCGACCTGTCTGCACCGTCAGGGTTAAACGCCATCCTGCGCGATGAAGCGCATATGCGCGGCTTCCTCGAACGGCACCAGGATAAACTGGTCTTCGGCAGTGATTGTACAGACAAACTGGGTGAAGGCAAAACGTGCGCGGGCGCACAAATTATTGCCGGCGTGCGTCGACTGGCGCCGACCAAAGCGATCGAGCGAAAGATCCTGTATGAAAATGCAAAAAAACTGTTGAAGATCTGAATTCCCGGGATAAAAGACTCTATGAAAAATGATATGATTGTTGCTGACCCCTCCTCCAACGAATTAATACCAGCAACCCTGCTGCATAGCGCCGAACGAGCCGCTTTTCGCAAATGCCGGCGTGCCGTTTTAAAGGCAACCTGCCTTGCCGGCCTGCTTTGTGGCGGTTTGCATGGCACCGCGCAAACTGCTGCAAATGGCTGGTATACCGAAGGCACAGATTACGCTCCGAAACAACGCATAGGCATTACAGTGACCAACCCCCTGGACATCCCGTTGAAGAGCCAGCCAGTCACGGTAGCGCGTACCTCGCTTCCTGTGCAAAACATCCTCGAACGGTCGATCGCGGTGATAGATCCGATACTGCCAGGCGTTAAAGAGCCTACAGTGGAAGAATTGAAAAAAATGAGCGGTTACCTTCGTCGCAAGGAAACAAACGGTCACTCGATCGAATTGCAGGTGGATGATATTGACAAGGATGGCATCTGGGATGAGATATTCTTCGTGACCGACCTGGCACCGAAAGAAAAGCGCAAATTTTATATCTACATCGGTCCATACGAACGCGGTATGTTCGCGCATAAGGTACATGCCGGTATCGGCAACTATGGCCGGCATACGGTTCCGTTTTGGGAGTCGGAAGAAATTGGCTGGAAACTCTGGTACCCCCATGACCTCGACCTGCACGGCAAACGCGCACCGATGCTAACGGCCAATTACGAATACACGACAAACAATTCAGGATATTATATGCCCTGGGAAATGGGAACGGATATCATGACGGTGGCAAAAACATTTGGTGCCGGCGGCATGTGTATTTTCGAAAACCCCACCGATACCGAAAATCCGGCCCGCGCATACTATTCTCCATTTAAAGATAAAGGTCCGTTCAACGATACCCGTTTTGCCTACGATGTAGTCTTCAACGGGCCGTTGCGCAGCATGATCAAGGTTACTACCACCAACTGGAACTCAGGCAAGGGGTTTTATGAACTGGAGCAATATTATACCGCTTACGCCAACAAAAACTGGAGTACGGTGCAGGTGAAATTTAAAAAATTTCTGCCGCCAGGCGAGACCGTTATGTTTGGTGCAGGGATCCGCCGCATGATGCAGGAATATAAATCGGTGAACGAAGGCAGCATCGTACTCTCGATGGGCAATGACGTAGAAGCGCGGATCCCCGATGAAGACATCGGCGACAAGGCGCTGGTAGTGCCCTGGCAGGGGATTGGCATGATCATAAAGGAATCCTACAAAGCGCAATACACGCCGATAAAAAATTATGGCGGCAACCACCTCTTTAAAATCCCCGTGACTGCTGACCGGTCATTTGAATACATGGTACTCGCCGGATGGAGTTTTGGGGAGACCGTAAACTCGGAGCCATTGTTCATCCAGTATGCCCGCACGGAAGCGCGGAAATACAATCATCCCCCAGTCATCCAGGTGCTTCCTTACGAGGTAAAAGCCAAATAATCCTATATTTGCCGGTCAATGAAAGCGAAGCTATAATTTATTGAATTCATGAATGACTTGCAGGTTCCAACGAATACGATACAAGGTTTGACAGCCATCCCCCACTATTCGGGTTTCGAAAAAGCACACGACACGTACAATGCATTATCTGCCGCCAGCGATGGTAAAATGTACTATGTTTTATCATCGGACATCATCGATGTCGGCGGGCAATTGTATGCCTATGACCCCGTTACCGATCGGTCAAACTTTGTGGGTGACCTCACGAAAGCCTGCGGCGAAAAAGACCTGAAGGCGAT
>JBBSSY010000370.1:0-4245 GCA_038241595.1 Chitinophagales bacterium
GGCAGGACCTGATGGTATCGACAAACAACGAATGTGCACCATTAAATGAATGGATGAAACCGCCACCTTTGTAGGCCGTCCAGCGGGATGCCTGTACCGCGCCAGATACTTTGAGCGCGAGCTCGTAGAAATCTTTTTCCCACCCGTTAAACGGTGTCTTTTCTTCACGCATAAGTCTCAACAGGTTGCCGTAGGTGCTGACATTGTTAAAGCCATGATCGTGCACACCGGTATGGCTCAGGTGCGGCGCCATGAGTTCGATGGTTTTCTGGCGGCCGTATTCGAGAAAGGCTGTTTCCCCCGTGGCGTCGAACTGCAGGATGGCCGAGCCATATTGAAAACCCTGTGTCCATTCCGTCCAGCCGCGCGTGGTATATTCGCCGCGTACGGTAAAGACCGGTGAGCCCTTGCTGTCGTCGTAATTTTTTTGGATGAGCCGGAGTTTGGCCGCCGAAAGTTCCCAGAAGCGGGTCAGTGTAGTGGCCAGTGCGGATGGTGTTATCTCGTTATTGATCTGTATCATAGAGCAAACGGCCGCCAGCCATCAGCTGTCAGCCACATCGTGGGTTAAATGTTAGTAAATGAGCGATGACAATGTTAAAGGAAATCCGGTAGTAATTCAACTTTTTAATAAAGAAACGGGTTAAGAGGAAGGCTATGGACGAGGGCGTGCCATGCCGACGGAATCCAGTGCAGGGCAATAGCCCGGTGTAAATCGACCCTTCAACGAGTCCTGCAAGGCCTGCAGCGTGCAATAGTCGTCCGAACCGCCGACCTGCCAAGGCGAATGCCGGGCGCCTTTTTTGACGAAAGAATTAGGCTAATTTTTTTTAAATTGTGTTATGAAACCGAATCGCCTGAACCGCGTTCCTGCCGGATATTTTCGGTCTGTGAAAAAATCAACCTTATTGCTTTGCCTGCTGGCATCCTTCAGCCTGTCGCAGGCATTCGCACAACGCAGTCCCGAGTGGCGTACGCATGCCGACTTTCTCGTAGAACAGGCCGACAGCCTCTCGCTGCGCTCGCAGGAAACCTTCCACCTCAACCGCATCATCCGTGTCGACAAAAATTTCATCAAAGACAAAACGGTACAGGAAACCTGGTACTATACGTTGAAAGACAATAAACCGGTCATCTTCCAGGTGCGTTACCTGATAGATTCTACGGAGTTCACCGAATCATATTACGTAAACCGCGGCCGCCTCGTTTGTATGGAACAATATGCATCTCCTTATTTCTCAAAATCCGACGAAGTGAAGTGGGGACAGGTTTTGTTCTATGACAACAACAACCTGAAGCTTTACGTTTCCGTAGGCCATGACAAACCAATCCAGTCTTACGCACAGGTAGGCCCGGATGCGCTGGATATCTTTTACAAACGGTATGCAATACTGGAACAAAATCTCCGCTAGCCTTGTTGTCCATCCTTAGCAGCCTCCGAGTCTCTTTCCAGAAACAGCGTTACGCGGTATGTCCGCGATCTGCCACCCGTAGCGGGATAAATAACTGCGCGTACTTGCTGCTCACCATCCTGGTCGCGTTCTCGCCGGCCCAGGATCCCACCATCATAAAAAATAAAAAATTGACGGTAAAAGATTTCCCCGGTAAACCGGATGAGAAATCGCCGTACCTCGCCAGTACCAACCCGGTTCTGAGCTATGAGTACGGTTTCCTGGCAAACTGCCCGGAAAAAGGAAAGATCAAACTAGCTGTGAATACCGGCGTGTATGTCGGCAAGTCATCGTGGATGAAATTAAATATGATTCGCAACCAGGACGTGATCAATGAATTGCTAAGCCATGAGCAGGGACATTATGATATCTGGGAGATATTCGCCATTGACCTCAAAGGGTCGTTAACCAGCCGCTGTTTTAACAGGATGAGTTACAAACAGGAAGTGGATTCCATCTATCGCAGCCTCAATAAAAAATATGATTCCCTGCAAAAAAGATACGACCGCGAAACCCAGAATATGTTCAATAAAGATATGCAGGCTACGTGGAAGAAGAAGATTGCTGCACTGGGGAGGAAGCGTTTATAGTTTGTGGTTTATAGTTTATAGTTAATGGTTTATCGTCTACTTTCCTAAAACTGCCCACTGTAAACTGAAAACTGCCAACTGGCCATAATTGCCAACTGGCTTAAACTGCCAACTGTAAACTGAAAACTGTAAACTGTAAACTGTAAACTAGTTCAACTGATCACTATACTTCAACCGGTCAATTTGCTTCCCGATCTGCGCCGCCTGGTCGTGTGTGTATTCACTTTCCGCAATCCAGCAGCCAAGAATTTTTTTTAAGCGGAAATCTTTCATCTGGCCATTAAAACTCTCGGCATAATAAACATTCTGTTCGATCTGGCTCACCTTGTAAAATATGGGGGTGTTATTGAAGAAGGCGGTGGCGTTAAATAAAAACTGCATGCCGGTATAGTTTACCTGATTATTAATAGTGGGATGCCATACAACGATGTGATTCAGTGAATATTTCAGGCCGGCAGGCGATTACAGGTAATAATTTCGTATCTATAAGTGAAAACAATTATTGCCGCCATTTTTACCGGCTCGGTTCAAATCAATGACAGGTGTTTCTCACATGATAATAGTTGTTTTCTACTTTGGCGTTTCTCTGAAATCAATGTAAAGCCCGTATACCCCAGTAATTAACCAACGTTTGTATGAAAATCTACGCATTTACCATTCGTAAATATACGTACACGGATAGGTGTTAGGTCGTATCAATACTGTCCGCCCCAGGGTATTTACCGGGAAATAAGAATTTGAAAAATTATTTTGTTGCTGACCAATTATTTCAACAAAGACCATGTAATTTTATTAAGTCTTTTATTCATGTCGACATACGTGTAATTTGAAAAAAATATAAATTATTTGATCAATGATTATACTTTCTTCATTCAGGAATCGTTCATATAAAACAAATCTTGTCTATATTGCAGTAGGCCAATAAATCAACAGGACAAGTCGATTTCTCGTTAGGTCAGTAAAATGTCTTTATTAAATGGAATTCAGTAAACCTATAAAAATTGCGATCGCAGACGATCACGCAATATTCAAGCAAGGCATTGAAGCGGTGCTGAAATTTTCACCCGACCTTAAACTGGTTATCAATGCCGACAACGGGGCACACCTCCTGGACCTGATCAAATACAATCAACCGGATATAATTTTACTCGACCTGCGTATGCCAGTGATGGATGGAATTGCTGTGCTGCCCGAAATCAGAAAGCGTTACCCGGGCATACCGGTTATCATCCTAAGTTTATTATTTGACAATACCCTGATTTCCGCCGCCACGAAAATGGGCGCAAATGCCTACCTCTCAAAGACCGCCGACCCGGAAACCATTACCAATACCATCCGCGATTGTTACAACCAGGGGTTTTTTCTTAAACCGGTCGCGTGATTTTTCGGGAACCGGCTTCAAAAGAATAATGACCATAGTTATTGCGCCCCATATGACTACTTTGTATTTAGGATTCTACCATGTAAGAATGGTCATCACTTTATAAATTTAAGAATATGCCTCAAATGGGTCTGAACGGTCCGATAATATTGATAGATGATGATGCAGATGACCTGAATTTTATCGCCGAGGCCCTCCGTGCATTAAACGTTTCCAACGAAATTTGCCCGTTTGACAATGCCATTTCCTCGCTGCAATTTTTAAAGCAACCCGACGTCAATCCATTTTTCATATTGTGCGATGTTAACATGTCGCAGATGAACGGTTTCGAACTGCTGCAGGAAATTAACCAGGATGAACGCCTGCGCCTGAAATCAATCCCTTTCCTTTTTCTCTCCACCGCGGGCACCCGCCCGGGGATCACCAAAGCGTATAAGCTGGCCGTACAGGGATACTTTAAAAAGCCCGATAATTTCGAAGAGATAAAAGCCCTGCTCAATCACATCATCAGCTACTGGAACACTTGCCTCCATCCAAATTCTTCACTCGGCTGATGCGACGGTGAAGTTTATGGTTTATAGTTTATAGTTTGTAGTTGGGGAAACCGGGTAAGGCCAATATTTACTTCTTCAGTCGGCTATTACACGTCCCCGAAGTGGACATCTTGCGGTCTTTTTAGATTTTCAAACGTTATTGTGGATTTTTTCTTAATATCAATGCCCAAATAAGAAAGAAAACTTGCCAGGCCGATGATCATTCATAAACCAAAACTCTCCTTTTGGAAAATTGTCAGTATGAATGTCGGTTTCTTTGGCATCCAGTA
>JBBSSY010000371.1:0-4235 GCA_038241595.1 Chitinophagales bacterium
AGTACGAAAAATGTTGCGTGGTCGCCGGATGGGTCACTGATCGCATTCATTAGCGCAGCCCCGGTGGCTCCGCCCAGCCATGACCACGTGATGGTGATTGACCGGTTGCTGTTTAAGACAAAAGGCGGTAATGGCCGGCCGGCCATTGCCGACGACATGCTGTCACATATATGGACCATACCTGCTCATGGTGGTTTGCCTGTGCTTGTCACCGATTCAGCGTACAATGAACATTCCCTTTGCTGGTCGCCTGACGGAACGCGCATCGCTTTTGTCAGCAACCGAACCGACGATCCCGATAACAACCAGTTACATGACCTGTACAGCATCGAACCCGCTACTGGCATCACTACCCGGCACACCTGGGAAATCGGCACGGTGTACCAGCCAGCGTGGTCGCCGGATGGCAAGTCGATCGCGATGCTGGCCACCACCAGTAAAGTGAGTACGAACGACAGTCCGGCAGAAGATACGCATGCATTCCTGGTTGGTATGGAAATGGCAGCGACCACCTGTTTAACACGCACGCTCGATCGCAGGATCGAACAGATCAGCTGGCACCCTTCGGCGCCGGAATTGTATTTCCTGGCTGGTGACGAGGGAACCACGGCCATTTATGTTGTTGCCGCAGACACCGGCGTCATTCATAAATTATTGGGTGAGTACTGCCATATTCTTGAATACAGCCTGGCTAAAAATGGCAAAGAGCTGGTGTATATTCATACAGATGTCACCCACCCCGCAGAAATATTTCATTATAACCTGTCGTCGTACGCGGTTAACCGCATGACCGATAAAAATGCCGGTTTCGTCGCGGCCAATCACCTGCAACCTGCTGAAACATTTTGGTACCCTTCGTTTGACGATTTACCCGTACAAGGGTGGCTGATCAAACCGGTGGGTTTTGCGGAGGGTGAAAAATACCCGCTTATCCTGGTGATTCATGGCGGCCCGCACAATATGTTTGGATTTGATTTTGAAGATCGCATGCAGTTGCTCGCATCATCGGGCTACGGGGTATTGTTTGTCAACCCGCGTGGCAGCAGCGGCTACGGACAGCGTTTTTCCAGTGGCTGCGTGCTCAACTGGGGCGGCGGCGATTACAAAGACCTGATGGCTGGCGTAGATGCCGCCATTGCGCAAAATACCTGGATAGACGCGTCTCGACTTGGTGTCACCGGCCAGAGCTATGGCGGTTTCATGACAAACTGGATCATCACCCAAACTGGTCGCTTTAAGGCCGCGGTGGCAGATGGCAGCATCAGCAACCTGGTCAGCTTCGCTGGAACGTCATTATATCATTCTTTGATGGAATCCGAATTCAATGGCAGCGCCTACGATAATTTTTCCCTGCTGTGGGAGTGGTCGCCGTTGCGGGGTGTAAAAAAAGTCACTACGCCAACACTCTTTTTGCATGGCGAAACGGACAACGAAGTGCCTGTAACGCAGGCCGAAGAAATGTTTATCGCCTTAAAAAAATGCGGTGTCGCCACCCGCCTGGTGAAATACGTCGGCGAGGGGCATGGATGGCGACCCGACCTGAAGCCGGCAAACCGCGATGACGTGCTTGCCAGGATTGTTGCATGGATGAATACCTATCTCATGGTTAATAAACAGTTGCCTTAAAATTATATATGCAGAAATCAAGAACCTGGATCAGTTTCGTCATCATACATGTGATTTTTATGGGTGTATGGGGCGCGCTCATCGAGTTGCCGGAGAAAAATGGTTTCCCGGCCACGCTTGGTTATGTTGTCTGGGCGCTGACGATGATCCCGGCAACGATCGTTGCGCTGATCATCAACAAATGGAAACTAGATTATGACCGCAATTCCATCATCTATGGCAGCCTCGCCGGTTTACTGGGGGCTATCGGCCAGCTGGTGTTATTTTTCACGTTGAAAATTGCGCCGGCATATATTGTATTTCCCATCCTGGCCCTGACACCGGTTGTTACCATTTTGCTGGCGGTATTCTTATTGAAAGAGTCTACGGGTAAGGCGGGCTGGATTGGCATCGCCCTGGCCATTCCCGCGATACTGTTGTTATCGTATGTGCCTCCCGGTAATGGCGGCGTTTCCGGTTATCTCTGGCTTGTATTGACACTGGTGCCCATGATCGCCTGGG
This sequence comes from Chitinophagales bacterium, assembly GCA_038241595.1. Lineage (GTDB taxonomy): Bacteria > Bacteroidota > Bacteroidia > Chitinophagales > Chitinophagaceae > JADCRZ01. The sequence continues at coordinate 2,128 of JBBSSY010000371.1, forward strand.
GCGCACAGGGGTTTGTAATGCGATTTGCCAACGAAACCATGAAAGCGGAAAGCATCTTTTTTTATATGACGATCAGTTCGCTGGTGCTGATACCTGTTGCACTCTGGATGACCGATTTCAGCAAGCCCATCAATTACGGCTTAAGCGGACCCGGCCTCGCGGCAGGCATTCAAATCCTTAATGCATTCGGTGCCCTCTTCCTGGTATATGCCTTTCGGTACGGCAAAGCGATCATCATCGCGCCGATGACCACAGCCATGGCGCCCGTTTTAACCGTAATCATCTCCCTGTTTATATATTCGGTTTTTCCACACATACTCATCATTGCCGGTATCGTGCTTGCCATTATAGCCGCTTTGCTGATGGGCAGTGCCGAATCGAACATGGAAGTGAAAATAGAAGAACCGGCCAGGAAAGAGGCTACCATTCATGAAATAAATTAGATCAACAAGTGTATGCGATATTTACATTGTACAAAACAAGAACTGACTGCCAAAGGGGCCCTTTTTACGGCCATGGAAATCGAGGGTCAGCCGGCCCTCTGGAAGGAAGTGTACGAGTTAATCCTGCAACAGAAAAACGAGCTGGAGAGGTTCCTTTTCCCGGTATTGTCCCGCCCGGATACACGCATCATTTTAACGGGTGCGGGATCCTCGGCATACATTGGTGAGGCGGCGCAGGGCATCGTGCAACTGCATACCAACCGCATTACGAATGCGATCGCTACGACAGATCTTATCACGCATCCACGCGCGCATTTTCTAAAACAGGTTCCGACCCTGCTGGTATCCTTCGCGAGGTCAGGCAACAGCCCGGAAAGTATGGCGGCCGTTGAACTGGCCAATGAATACTGCAATACGGTGTATCACCTGGTGATTACCTGTAATAAGGATGGGGCATTGCTGCAAACTAAAATCGATAACACGTATCACCTGGTGTTGCCGGAAAAAGCGAACGATAAAAGTCTCGCGATGACGGGTAGTTTTACGGCCATGCTTTTATCAGTGGTATTGCTATCAAGGATCCGGGACATTGAACTACTTGCGACATCACTGCATCAGTTGACTAACCAGGGAGAGGAAATCTTACAGAACTACTTGCCGCAGCTAAAAGCAGTGGCCGATAAAACATACCAACGGGTAATTTTCCTCGGCTCGGGGCCGCTGCTGGGTATCGCCAGGGAATGCCACCTGAAATTACAGGAACTAACGGATGGTAAAGTGGTGTGTAAACACGATTCGTTTCTTGGTTTCCGACATGGCCCGCGGGCGGTGACCAACGAACAATCACTGATCGTTTATTTATTGTCGAGTGATGAACATGTGTTTCGCTACGAACATGATTTGTGTTTATCCATCGATGAGGACAAACGGCGCATACCCACGGTCTGTTACAACCAGCAGATACCGGAGTTGAAAAATGCGGTGCTAACTTTGAGTTTTCGCGCGCCGGCGCCTGCCAGCAATGAACTCGCCTTTATCAGCGCGACGCTGATCGGGCAGCTGCTGGGCTTTTACCAGTCATTGTATTTCGGACTGCAACCGGACAACCCGTCGGTATCGGGTGCCATTAGCCGGGTGGTGCAGGGTGTGGTCATTTACCCCGAGCCGGTGGTGGTGTAAATGAACGCCGGAATATTATAATGAAAAGCGACAAAAAACCGATGGATAATAAAGGTGTACTGGTGGTGGGAGAATTAAACGTGGATATTTTACTCAATAATATCCAGGGGTTTCCTGTTATCGGTGAAGAGATCATTGCTGAAAATATGTCAATGATCCTGGGCAGTTCGGCAGCAATATTTGCCGCTAACCTGGCGTCATTGGGCGTGACCACTTCTTTTTGCGGGATGGTAGGGAAGGACCTGTTGGGGCAGTTCGTTGTGAACGAACTGCAGCGGTCAGGGATCAAGACGGACCTCGTTGTGCAATCGGATTCCTGCAAGACCGGTCTTACCATGATCCTTAACTACGCACAGGATCGCGCCAACGTGACGCATTGCGGCGCGATGGAATATTTTACCCTGGACCAGGTGCCACTTAATAAACTGTCCGACTACCGGCACCTGCATTTCTCCTCTTATTTTTTACAAAAGGGCCTGCAGCCGG
>JBBSSY010000372.1:0-4227 GCA_038241595.1 Chitinophagales bacterium
AGCGATGCCCCGATGTATTCGCCATTGAGACGTGCAATATTATTGATGGAAATTAATTTCGGACAAACGGCTTCACAGGCACCTATATTCGTGCAGGCACCAAAGCCTTCTTTGTCCATCTGTGCCACCATATTCATCACACGTGATTTTCTTTCCGGTGCCCCTTGCGGCAACAATGCCAGGTGTGAAACCTTGGCCGACATAAACAGCATGGCAGAACTGTTTTTACATGCTGCTACGCACGCGCCGCAACCGATACAGGCTGCATTGGCAAACGCAAGATCAGCGTTGTCCTTGTCCACAGCTACCGAATTGGCATCCACGGCATTGCCGGTATTTACGGAGATATATCCACCTGCCTGGATAATGCGGTCGAAAGCGCTTCTGTCAACAACCAGGTCTTTAATAATTGGGAAAGCCTTGGAACGCCATGGTTCCACCACAATGGTGTCTCCATCATGGAAGGCACGCATATGCAACTGGCAAACAGTGGTTCCCTGCCATGGACCATGGGGCTTTCCGTTGATATGCATATTGCAACTGCCACAGATGCCTTCCCGGCAATCATGATCGAATGCAATCGGGTCCTTTCCTTCATTGATAAGTCGTTCGTTGAGCACGTCAAACATTTCAAGGAACGACATTTCCGAAGATATATCACTGACGGGGATGGTTTCAAAACCACCTGCTGTTTGATTGTTCTTCTGTCTCCAGACCTTCAGGGTCAGGTTCATGTTGTAATGTTCCATACGTATCGCCGATTTTTATTTCTTCCCCGTTTACATGAGGAGGTATAATTCCAATGCCGGATTCCTGACTATTTGTTTCAACCTATGAATAACAGGTCGGTTGCCCGAATGTTTTCAGGGATCGATTATTTATAACTGCGCTGGCTTGGCTTGGCCACTTCAAATGTCAACTCTTCTTTATTGAGTTGCCAGTTGTTTTCTGAAATATACTCCCAGGCAGCCACATACGAAAAATTCTCGTCATCGCGCAACGCCTCGCCCTCTTCCGTCTGCATTTCTTCGCGGAAATGCCCGCCGCAACTTTCTTTTCGGTTGAGCGCATCGATGCACATCAATTCACCCAATTCTATAAAATCAGCCACGCGGTTCGCCTTATCCAGTTCAGGGTTCATCTCATTGACCACACCGGGCACCCGCACTTCACTCCAGAATTCTTTCTTTAGCGCCCTGATCTCTTCGATCGCTTCTTTAAGTCCCTGTTCGTTTCTGGCCATCCCACATTTATTCCACATGATTTTGCCGAGGCGTTTGTGAAAACTTTCAACGGTTTTATCACCCTTGATATTCATCAACCGATTGATGCGATCGCTCACGGCCTTTTCAGCTTCCTCAAAGGCAGGGTGTGATATGGGGATGGCTTTTGTGCGGATCTCATCAGCGAGGTAATTGCCGATGGTATATGGAATTACGAAGTATCCGTCTGCCAGGCCTTGCATCAGCGCAGAGGCGCCAAGGCGGTTTGCGCCATGATCGCTGAAGTTGGCTTCACCAAGACAATACAACCCCGTCAGCGACGTTTTCAGCTCATAGTCTACCCAAAGACCGCCCATGGTGTAATGCACCGCCGGGTAAATGCGCATCGGCGTTTCATACGGATTTTCACCCGTGATCTTCTCATACATATCGAACAGGTTGCCGTATTTCTCTTTCACCACTTCCTTGCCCATACGCGTTATTTCTTCCGCTGGAAGGTCAGTAGTGCCGTGCTTGCCGGCTTCCCCTTGTCCATAACGCTCAATCGCAAATTTGTAGTCAAGAAATACCGCCATCTTGGAACCGCCTACACCGTAGCCGGCATCACAACGTTCTTTGGCGGCGCGGCTGGCCACATCGCGTGGCACCAGGTTACCGTAGGCAGGATATTTTCTCTCCAGATAATAATCCCTTTCGTCTTCCGGAATATCTTTGGCTTTGCGCGTGTCATCTTTCTTTTTGGGCACCCAGATCCGTCCATCATTTCTTAAACTCTCAGACATCAGGGTGAGTTTGCTTTGATGGTCGCCGCTCACCGGGATACAGGTAGGATGGATCTGCGTAAAACATGGATTCGCAAAGAATGCACCTTTCCGGTGTGCCTTCCAGGCAGCCGTTACATTACAACCCATGGCATTTGTACTCAGGTAAAATACGTTGCCGTAACCGCCGGTACACAACAATACTGAATGACCGAAAAATCTTTCCAGTTCACCCGTCACCAGGTTGCGGCAGATAATGCCGCGGGCTTTGCCATCGATCATCACCAGGTCGAGCATTTCGTGCCGGGTGTACATTTTTACATTGCCCAGTGCCACCTGCCGCTCCAGCGACTGGTAAGCACCTATCAGCAGTTGCTGACCGGTTTGTCCGGCGGCGTAAAAGGTACGCTGAACCTGTGTTCCGCCGAAAGAGCGGTTACTCAGCAGGCCACCGTATTCACGGGCAAAGGGCACACCCTGGGCCACGCACTGGTCAATAATATTGACACTCACTTCAGCCAGTCGATGTACGTTGCTTTCCCGGGAGCGGTAATCGCCGCCTTTAATGGTATCGTAAAAAAGTCGGAAAACAGAGTCACCGTCGTTCTGGTAATTTTTACATGCGTTGATACCACCCTGTGCCGCAATACTGTGCGCACGGCGCGGAGAGTCCTGGAAGCAGAACGCTTTCACCTTATAACCCAGTTCACCGAGTGCGGAAGCAGCGGAAGCGCCTGCCAGGCCGGTGCCGACAATGATAATCTCAATATTACGCTTGTTTGTAGGATTGACCAGCTTTACATGTCCCTTGTAATCAGTCCACAAATCTTCCAGTTCGCCAGTCGGTGCATTTGATGTCAGCATATCAGATATTATTAAGATTCATCGCGTTAAATTCCTGTCTTTATAATTACAACTGTGGATTCATTATGGTTTAACCCAGCCCAGGTACATCGAGATTGGCATCATAGCAAAGGCAATGGAAACTACTACGGCGAACCCGATTCCCAAAGATCGCAACATGACCAGATACCGGTTGTTATGAACGCCAAGTGTTCTGAACGCACTTTGAAAGCCATGCATCAGGTGATAAGCCAGCGAAATGCAACCCAGCACATACAAAAGAACAATAAAAGGATTTTCAAATACAACCAGCATTTGTCCATAAAGGTTGTGGTACATGGCACCATTGTATTCGACTTCATCGAGCGGCCTGATTGAACCAATTCCGCCAAAACGAGAAGAAATCCAAAAATGATTGATATGCATGATCAGGAACAGCAGCAACAGCGTTCCAAGCAGCCCCATCATCCGGCTATACCATTTGCTGCCTTTATTTCCCAAACTGATCGCATATCCGTGGCCGCGGCGGCTGAGGTTTTTAATTTCAAGAACATAACCCTGGACGATGTGAATGATCAACATCACAAACAACCCTACTTCCATGATTCGAACAACTACTGTCGTTCCCATAAAATGGGCCGACTTATTAAACATTTCACCGTGATCGGCTGCCCATATGCAGGCGTTGAGGCCAACGTGTACCACCAAGAATGAAATCAGAAACAAACCCGTTAAACTCATTACCAGTTTCTTTCCTACAGAAGAAGTGAAAAATTGAGACCATTTCATTGTGTATCTAGTTTGTTTTTACCGGCATTAGAAACCAGCGGTTGCTGAATTCCCTGCACTTTGTTTCATAATCAGGTCTATAAGCCCTGGAAAGAAGAACGGCTTATTGCGAGACGCACAAAAGTAACACAGGATTGGTTTAAAAGTTTTTTTTCACCAAATTTTTTAAAACGCTGTTAATTTAATAGGTCCCGATTTGTTGGTGGCAAACAGGCAAAAGCATTTGAACTTTGCGGTTTATCGCTAATTCTCTGTTCTGTTCATTAACTTAGCCGTTTAAATTTATTGATGATGAAACAGGAAGAAGATTTTGATGCAAACCTGGCGGGGGAAGATGGCGCGCTGGAAGAATCTAAGACGAGCTGGTTCAAAAGAATAAAGAAAGGCATCACGACAAGCACGGCTGAAAAAAAGGAAACACCTGAAGGCCTCTGGACCAAATGCCCGGAATGCAATTATATATGTACGGTGACCGATTTAAGGGAACATCTTTTTGTTTGCCCAAAATGCAACTACCATCATCGCATCGGCAGCGACGAATATTTTGATATCCTGTTCGATGAAGAATACACCATTATGTTTGAAGACATCCGCTCAAAGGATTTTCTTCA
>JBBSSY010000373.1:0-4225 GCA_038241595.1 Chitinophagales bacterium
GTCGAGGTCAACGAGGTGCAGGCGGTTTAAACCGGCGTCCTCGAACTGCCGGGCAATCTCCAGCGGGTGTTCATTGTAGATCTTCTTCTGGTTATAATCACCCTGAGTAAGCCGGACGCACTTGCCGTCAATAACATCGATAGCCGGTATGATTTGCATAATTCGCTGTTCCGATAAGTTATAGTGATAAAAAATTTTTCAGGATCTGTTCTCCTACCGCAGCACTTTTCTCGGGGTGAAACTGCACGCCGTAGAAATTATCCCGGTGAAGCGCGGCGCTGTATGGCCTGATGTAATCTGTTGTCGCGATCGTATGTTCACCGAGCGCCGCGTAATAACTGTGCACCAGGTAAACAAATGAATCGTCTGAGACATTTTTAAACAAGGGAGATTTTAACTGGGAGATGTTGTTCCACCCGATCTGTGGAACCTTAAATATGTTCGCTCCTTTTTTTACGAGCGCAGCTTCGGTGCCCGCCGATGGTTGATCCTCGAAATCTTCCCACGTCGGTTGAAACCGTTTTACCGGCTCGGCAAAGATACCCAGGCATTCTGTATCATTCTCTTCGCTGTGCGAGCACATCAGTTGCATGCCGAGGCAGATACCAAATACGGGCTGCTTCAAATCTTTGAGCAGGGTATCCAGCTGACGTTCTCGTAAATAGTTCATCGCCGTGCTCGCCTCTCCCACACCGGGAAAAATCACTTTGTCTGCCGCACGAATGGCCTCCTGGTCGTCGGTTACGAGGGCTTTCACGCCAATACGTTCCAGTGCATACATCACCGACTGGATGTTGCCTGCGTTGTATTTAACGATAACGATAGTCATGTCAACAAAATCATTGGGTCAGAATTGATTGTATAAAAGCCTTTGTGGTGGCGGGTACATCGTGACTGCCTTCCAGCGCTTTGATGTACGCGCTGCCGATGATGGCGCCGTTGGCAAATTCGGTGGCGCTGTCGAATGTTTTCTTGTCTTTGATGCCGAAGCCCACCAGCACCGGGTTGCGCAGGTTCATCGCCCTCAACCGGTTAAAGTAGGCAGACTGGTGCGAGATATCGGTATCTTTTCCCGTGGTGGATGAAGACGACACGGCATAGATAAAGCCGGTGCTCAGTTCATCGATCTTGCGGATGCGTTCTTCAGACGTTTCAGGGGTCACCAGGAAGATGAAGCTGAGGCCGTACCTGCGGATATGTGGACCGTATTCGGTTTCGAATTCGTAGATCGGCAGGTCGGGCAGGATCAGTCCGTCCACCGCATTGTCTGCTGCGTGCTGGCAGAATTTTTCGAAGCCGTATTGTAACACCGGGTTCATGTAGCCCATCAGTATAACGGGCAGGTATACCTGCTGACGGAAGCCTTGTAACTGGTTAAATATTTTTTCGATGGAGATGCCATTTTCCAGCGCGGTCATATTGCTTTGCTGGATCACCGGGCCGTCGGCGATCGGGTCGCTGTAGGGCATGCCTAGCTCGATGATGTCGGCGCCCGCTTCCTGCAGGGCAAGCATCACCGGAACGGTGCTTTCCAGCTGCGGGTATCCCGCGGTGCAGTACACGTTGAGCACCCGGCGGTTTTTTGTCTGGAAAAGTGTGTCTATGCGGTTCATTTTATGTTGTTTTGGCTGATCGCGGAGATTGGCTGTCAGCTGTCAGCTGTCAGCAGTCAGCAATCAGCAATCAGCAATCAGCTATCAGCAGTCAGCAGTCAGCAATCAGCAATCAGCAATCAGTTTAATATAAACTTTCTATTGTATAAATATCTATCCTTTCTTCCCCCAGAGGAATTATAATAAAATTGATGTTTGAAAAGCCTGGAGTAAAGTAACAAAACCGTTCTTCTGTTTTTACGAACCTGCAGCTGCCTTCTGTCGGCCTTTCAGGCCTTTAACACATAATTCGTGCCTACACAGGGCTACCGCCCTGTGCTGGATTCTATCGGCCTTTCAGACCTAAACTTCACCCTCCCGCCTCTCTTTCCTGTCGCCTACGTTCTCCAGCGTCTTTCGCTTCCTACCTCGCTTCTTCCTGCATCTCTTCTTTCTGCGTACCTTCTTAACTATAAACTACAAACCATAAACCATAAACTTTAAACCTTAAACCTTAAACTGGTCTTCCATGTCCATCGCCTTCATATACGTCGCCATATCCTTGTCGCCGCGGCCGCTGAGGCATACGACGACGACATCGGTTGGCTGCAGGTTCAGCCCTGGCAGCACGGACAACGCATGGGCCGTTTCGAGCGCGGGAATGATGCCTTCGAGTCGTGCCAGGTGAAACGAGGCCTCGAGGGCTTCATCATCGGTGGCGCTCATAAATGTACCGCGCCCGCTGGTGAACAGGTGTGCATGCATCGGGCCGATGCCCGGGTAATCGAGACCCGCGGATATGCTGTGCGGTTCCACTACCTGTCCGTCGGCGGTCTGCATCACCAGGCTCTTGCTGCCATGTAATACACCGGCGGTTCCGAGTTGGGTAGTCGCGGCGCTCATACCACTGTTTACACCGTGGCCGGCGGCTTCCACCGCAACCAGTTTTACGTCTGGGTCATTTAAAAAATGATAAAATGCACCGGCGGCATTACTGCCACCACCCACGCAGGCCAGCACATGGGTAGGCAGGTCGCTGCCTGTTTTTTCGTGCAGTTGTTTGCGGATCTCCTGGCTGATGATGCTTTGAAAACGCGCCACCAGGTCTGGATACGGGTGCGGACCAACCACGCTGCCGATGATATAATGTGTATCGAGCGGGTTGTTGATCCAGTCGCGGATCGCCTCGTTGGTCGCGTCTTTCAACGTTTTGCTGCCGCTGGTAGCGGGAATTACCGTCGCACCGAGCATCTTCATACGCGCGACATTGGGCGCCTGCCGCTCGATGTCTTTCTCCCCCATATAAACAATGCACTCCATGCCTTTGAGGGCACACACCGTGGCCGTTGCCACGCCATGCTGGCCAGCACCTGTTTCAGCGATGATGCGTGTTTTGCCCAGTCGTTGCGCCAGCAGGATCTGCCCCACGGTATTGTTTATTTTATGCGCACCGGTATGGCAGAGGTCTTCCCGTTTCAGGTAGATGGTAGTATTGAACTCTTCACTGAGTCGTTTCGCAAGATATAACGGTGTCGGGCGACCGACATAATCCGCCAGCAGTTCGTTCATCTCACGCTGGAAGGCTGATTCGTTGGTGATCTGCAGGTAACGGGTTCTCAGTTCCTCTACATTGGGATAGAGCATTTCCGGGATATAGGCCCCGCCGAAAGTTCCGTAATAACCCTGCTCATTTACACTGTATGACATATCATTGATTTAAAGAGATATTGATTGAAACAACAGGTTCTTACACCTTGCTGTCTTTCAGTTGATTGACGAAAAGCCCCACTTTAGCCAAATCTTTTACACCGGGCGAGATCTCGAATTTGCTGTTGATGTCCACCGCGAATAAAGCGCTGGCAACGGGTTCCTGTGCAAATTGTTTAAGCCGTTCGGTATCGTCGGGCATGATGCCGCCGCTGAGGAAAAACGGTTTGCCGATCGTACTGCCCGTAAGGCTGTCCCAGTTAAATTTTTTACCGGTGCCCCCATACCCGGCGCCTTCGGTATCGAATAAGAACATGTCGCAAACGCCCAAATACGGTTTGATCATCCATTCGATGTGGTCATTGTCACTCACGCGAAATGCCTTCACCACTGAGATATAATCGGCAATTTTTTCACAGTATTTCGGTGATTCGTCGCCATGTAGTTGTACCATGTGCAGGCGGCATTCGTCCACCATCTGCAGTACATGATCAACGGAGGCGTTTACAAAAATGCCCACTTTGTTGATCTTGTTTTCTTTTTTAATTTGCGCCGTGGTTAGATGTCGTAAAACGTATCGCGGCGATTTCGGGTAGAAGATAAATCCCGCGAACGTAATCCCCAGTTCTTTCAGTTTATCTACCTGTTCCATCTGCGTCATGCCGCAAACTTTTACTCTCATACGCTGCCATTTTTAAGTTCCTGAACAAATCTGGCAAAAGCAACCGGAGGATCGGGTTCTTTCATGAAATTTTCCCCGATCAGGAAACCGACAAACCCGTTTCTCTTCAGCAGGCGGATCGTCTGGATACTGCTGATCCCGCTTTCCGATATTTTGGGCACGCCTTGCGGGATGCGGGCGCCCAGTTCGATGGACCGGTTGACGTCTACTGTAAACGTTTTGAGGTCGCGGTTGTTCACCCCCA
>JBBSSY010000374.1:0-4215 GCA_038241595.1 Chitinophagales bacterium
AATTACAAAATAAGCACGAGCGTTCCGGCAATAATCAAAATTGCCCCTGCGATCATCTTCATGGTCAGCACTTCCTTTAAAAATGCAGCCGCAAGAATAATAGTGAGGGCAACACTTAATTTATCCACGGGCGCTACTTGTGCCACCTTGCCCATCTGCAACGCCTTGAAATAAAATATCCATGACAAGCCAGTACATAGGCCGGAGATTACGAGGAACAAAACATTGCGTTTTGACAGCAGCGGTAGGCCGTGCTGCTCGTTTCTCATAAATACAATTCCCCAGGCCACGACCAGGATAACGACGGTGCGGACGGCCGTGGCCAGGTCACTGTTTACATTGCTGATGCCTAACTTAGCGAAGATCGCCGTCAGGGACGCGAAAAGAGCGGAAAGTAACGCGTAAATCCACCACATGATATTCTTATTTATAAATGAGTTATGATCGGATGACAAACCATCGTGCCTCACCCGAGAAGCGCTTCAAACAGAAGTCCCGGTAAATCGGGACTTCTTTTGGTATATAGGTCTACTGGCAACGGCTTTTAGCTGGACGTAAGCGATCAGTCCTTTTGTTCTTTTATGAACTTACCGTCGGCGTCAAACATGACATCTGTCTTATTTACTTCTGCTTCATAATTTATTTCGCCACTGGCTTTTGTAATTTTAGCAGCCTCCTTAATGGTTGCGCCTTTATAATGTTCCTTTACATATTTTAGCACAGAAGCCGGAAGCTCACTGGTTTTGATGGTGACTTCACTTTCAAGTAAAACACCGTCACCAGTAAATTCCGCCGACAGTGTTTTGCCATTTTGTTTGAAGTCAGCCTCGTAATTTTTGTCTTCTTTATCCCACCTGACCGCCGAAGAACCCGGAAAGTTTTTTACAAGCGCGGCTTGCACGGCTTTTGGCGCGACACCTTTCTTTGCGCCGTTGTCAACTTTTTGTGCCAGGCATCCTGAACCGATCCCCAGCGACACTGCGATGAATAAAAAGTACTGTTTCATTTGTTTTTTTTTACTTGAATAATATTAATTACACCAAAATTAAAAGCCGATGCTGAGTTGTTTCTGTAGCGGGTCAACCCCTTGCCGGTCCGGCGTCTTTGTTGGCAATTTTTAGCAGGCTTGGCAATACAACCAGCAATAAAGGCAGGGCCACGATAAAGCCGCCTATCACCGCGATCGCCAGGGGCTGGTGCAATTGGGCCCCGGTACCAATGCCCAACGCCAGCGGCATCAACGCCATGATGGCACCCAGCGCTGTCATCAGCTTCGGACGTAACCTGGTCGATATCGCATAGACGATTGATTCGGATACCGTTTTATCTTTCAATGATTCCCGGAACTGCAAGTAGGTAAATATGGAGTTTTCGCCTATGATTCCAACAATCATGATCAGCCCGGTATAGCTGCCCACATTGAGCGGTGTATTTGTGAGATATAATGCGATCAGGCTGCCGGAGATGCCCAGCACGGAAGTCAGCAGGATGATAGCGGCCGTTTTAAATTCCCTGAATAGAAAAAGGATCACCCCGAATACCAGCAGGCTCGCCGTTACCAATATCAATAACAGCTCTTTAAAAGACTGCTGTTGTTCCGCATATGCGCCACCGTACTCGACATGATATCCCTGCGGGAAGACAATATTTTTTTGGATGGATTGCTGGATTTCTTTGATCACGCTGCCGAGGTCCCGGCTGTCAAGCCTTGCCGTGACCACGCCCATCGACTGAAGATTTTCCCGTTGTACTTCTGCCTCACCGGTATTGACCGATATCTTCGCCAGGTCTGTAATTGGGTGCAACTCGCCGGATGGCAGGAAGATTTGCATGTTGTAGATGTCACGTGTAACAGACCTGGGTCCGCCGGGGTACAGTATACGCACCGTTGAAAGTTGTTCTTTCTCCAGTATGTTGCCGACGACGTTCCCCTGCAGCGCGGTTTGCAGCTGGAACTGCAAATCGGCAGGTGCGAGTCCATACTGCGCCAGGCGGCTGTTGTCGGGTTGTATTGTAAGCGAAGGGCCTGCGATGACAATGCCGTCGAAAACATCTGCTGTACCCGGAACCTGTTCGGTGAGCGCCGAGATCTGCCTCGACAACGCCTGCAGTTTGGTCGCGTTATCACCGAACACCTTGATCTCGATTGGCTGCACCGACGTCATCAGATCCCCGAGCATATCGCCGATCACCTGGCCAAAGTCGATCCGAAGCGCAGGTTGGCTGGATTCAATCTTTTGCCGGATCTCATCGATGACTTCATCCGTCGTTTTGTCCCTAACTTTTTTCAACTGGATGAGGTAATCGCCCCTATTCGGTTCGGTGATAAAAAAGCCCATCTGCGTGCCTGTCCTTCGCGAATAAGCCGCTACTTCAGGCACCGCAACGATTAGTTTCTCCGCTTCTTTCAGGATGCGGTCGGTTTCTTCCAGCGAGGTACCCGGTGGCGTGCTATAATCAAGCACGATGCTGCCTTCATCCATTTCCGGCAGAAATCCGGTTTGTAATGATGGGATAATTAAGTACATGGAAACCGCAAGCCCGGCGATAAAAATAAAGCTCAGGTAGGGCCTTGCAATAAAAAATGACACCCACCGTTGATTTTTTACATTGGTGGGGCGTTCTGTTTTTAAAGCTTTTCCGGGCTTTATACGGCGGGTGAGCAAGAGGTAGATAACCGGCAAACAAAGCCAGGTTACAAAGAAGGAACAAACCAGGGTAACGATCATGGTATTGGTCAGCACCTTGAAATAGGCGCCTGCGACACCGCTCATTAATTCAAAAGGGATAAAAATTACGATGGTGCTTAGCGACGATCCGATCATGGCCGGCAACAAGTAGGAGATCGCCTGTTGCAACAGGGTAGTGGTGGGTTCACCGGGATGTTCTTCGTGTGTGCGGTGGATTTGCTCCACCACAACAATGGCATCGTCGATGATGAGCCCGATGGCTGCCGCGATGGCACCGAGTGTCATGATATTAAGGCTGTAACCGAGGACGTATATTGAAATCAGGGTGAGGGAGATTACCACAGGGATAGTGATCAATATCGTCGCACTCGCCTTCAGCGAACGGAGGAAAATGATGGCAACAACGATCGCCAGTGCAAGGCCGATCCACAAACTGTCTGTAACGCTTTTTACCGAATCGTTTACGAAATCAGCCTGGATATAATAAGGCGCAAGGTGCAGGTCTTTGGGAAGTATTTTTTGCAACTGGGCAATCTTGTTGACCATCTGCGTTGAAATGTCTACCAGGTTGGCATTGGGTTGTTTTATAACGGCGATCAGTAGCGCATCTTTTCCATTGGCATTGATACGCGTGTATTCAACCGCCTCGTTGATGGTTACTTCGGCAATATCCTGCAAGTGCACCATGCGTTTGCCATCGTTACTAATGACCATGGTTTTTAATTCGGCCAGCGAATGCACCGTGGCGTCCGTCATCGTGAGGTATAAAAACCGGTAGTCGGATAAATAGCCGTTGGACTGAATGAAATTGACCTTTCCCATCGCAGCAGACAACATATCAGGGGTTATCGACAGCGAGCTCATTTTATGTACATCTAGCGCCAGCCAGTATTCTTTTTGTTTACCACCGATGATCCTGACTTCAGCGACCCCCTGCACCTGCGACAAAAACGGCTTGATCGTGTACAGCGCAATCTGTTTGATATCAATCGGCGTGCGATTGCTGCCGGTGGTTTCCAGCGTATACCCCATCACCGGGAGTATCGACGGATTCATTTTTTCAACGGTGATGCGAACGTCCGTCGGCAAATCGTTGCGGATCTGGGCAATCCTGGATTCGATCAATTGCTGACTTACATTAAGATCGGTATGCCAATCCATAAAGGCAGAGATTTCACAACTTCCCCGGCTGGTCGTACTGCGCACATCCAACAGGTCGGGCACCTGCTTAATGGCGCTTTCTAATGGTTTGGTAACGGTAACCACCATTTTATTCACTGGTTGCAAACCGGCATCCGCGATGATTTTTACCTTCGGAAAAGTAATGTCCGGAAAGAGGGAGGTCTGCAGCCTGGTGTATGCAAACATTCCACCCCCCAGTATCAATGCAATCAATACCGTGAGCGGATCCTTATATGAAACGAAGAAATTTTTCATGGAGTGTCTTGAATAATAACGACCCGTGCCGTATCAGGCAGCCCGTAATTACCGGTAACCAGTATCTGATCGGTAGCAGAGAAAGCCG
>JBBSSY010000375.1:0-4202 GCA_038241595.1 Chitinophagales bacterium
CTCAAACACAGTACCAGGGAAAAATTTCGCCAGGGGATGATACAGCACCTCAAGCACCACTTCGAGCACATCAAGTAATTACAGTGAGTGTTGCCTGTTTCAAGGCAAACCTAATATAACATTGTTCATAAATACCAATAGAAATACAGATCCGATGAAACATAAGCAACTATTCCTGGCCGTTATCTTATTTTCGCTGCAGGCCCGGTCACAGCAGGTGATTAATCTTTACCAGGAAGTGCCAAATTCAACCATTTCGGCGGAAGTAACGGAAAAAGTTGAAACGGTTCCGGGTGGCCGTATCATTGCCCGTTTTGTTACCACCCCAACTCTTACGGCTTTTTTCCCCACCAGGGAAAGGGCGTCTGGTGCAGCCATTATTATATGCCCCGGCGGCGGTTACTCCAGCCTCGTCATGAATGCAGAAGGCACCGATATTGCTAGTGAATTTGTGAAAAAAGGCGTTGCGGCCTTTGTGTTAAAATACCGTTTGCCAAATAGCAAGATCATGCCTGACCCCTCCATCGGGCCGTTGCAGGATGCACAACAATCATTGAAGCTGGTACGCGAAAGAGCGGCAGAATGGAACATCGATACCGCTAAAGTGGGTATCATTGGTTTTTCGGCAGGCGGCCACCTGGCATCTACAGCCTCTACGCATTTTAACGATGTTGTGATTGAGAATAATAATGGCACCAGCCTGCGGCCGTCATTCTCGATCCTGCTGTACCCTGTAATTACTTTTACCGATTCCTTATTGCACAAGGGTTCGCGCAAGGCATTGATCGGTGAAGATTTTACCCCGGCGCAACAGCTGCGATTTTCGAATGAAAAACAGGTAACTCCGCAAACATCCCCAACATTTATCGTACACGCGGAAGATGATAAAGTGGTGCCCGTTGCAAACAGTTTATGGTATTATGAAGCGCTGGTAACAAATGGGGTAAAGGCGGAACTGCATATTTATCCAACGGGTGGACATGGATTTGCCCTGGATAATAAAACGGTGTCGGACAACTGGCTGAACAGCTGTTTCAACTGGATGACGGATAATAAATGGATTAAACCGTAAAAGGTTATTTAGCGCATAAAGAAGCGGCCCAATACTGAGCCGCTTCTTTCTAAACAAGGGAGAGATTATTACTGTTTATTTTTAAAAAATTCGCGGACTTTCGCAATCATTTGCGGGTCCGTCAGGTTTTCAGCACTGTCGATGGAAATTTGTTTGCTTTTAAATTGGGTATCGCCATTCAGGTGATTTTGGAACTGTTCCTGTGATTTGCCAGGCCCAAAAATTAATATCTCATCATACGGCAGCAGCAACGTCGACAGCGATTTGAAATACTTTAATGTTTCCCCTTGCTGCGCATTGTTCATCGTATGCTCACTGCCGCCGCTCTTGCTTTTTTCTGCTTTTAATTTATCAATCACTGCATACTCATCTGATTCCGTTTCAGGATCATTGCTGATAATCATAGCATGCGCATTATCCAGCCATACACCCGCATATTGTTTTTTACTTTGTTTCATAATTGAAGTTTATCCCGGCACCCTGACGACTACCGGCGGTTGTTTATAAATAAATTATTTTACTATATGTCTGCGAATTGTTCTTTTAATGCATCATTGTGATGAGTTTGTTGCGCGAACTGCGCAAATATCCAATTTAAACCTGATTCGCAATCGACAACGGCAATATATGCAATGATCCTGCCGTGACTTGTAAAACAATGGCAGGCGGTCACATCTCTCGTCGGGATTTTAACATGCAGGCGGAAAATCCGTAGCTAAAGCTAATATTGGTTTGAAAGGAGTGGTCATCTGCCCTGTTGTCAAAAATCGGCAGGTTGTGAAAACTAGCCTTTTAAGTTTGAAAGACGGGTTGTTTTTCATTTCTCAACCATTTTGGATTTGGAATAAAAACCTATATATTTGGTTAACACTGCCATAATGATTGCCCTAATGCCAAAACGTGCTGCTATAACAATTATGCAACACCGAATCCGTACAATCTGTTTACAGGTTCTGGGGATATTCGGTGCAGTGTTTATTTATTTCCGGACAGGACAATGCTTCAGACCGGTTAACCGGCCGACCTTAATTATTCCTCCTTTTTTTATGAGCACTACTTATCGATCCTGTCTGTATTCCCTGTATCCGTTTGTTTCCAATCATTTTAATAATAAACATTTATTTAAATATTTGATGTAGCCAATTCAGTCACCTAAACGAACGATTTATGCATGTCTTTTACCCTGTCAAAGCTTGCCAGCTTTCAGCCGGAACCCATCCTGCTCAACCCGCGCTTTGCGTCAAATGGTCATTGCGGTTTAACGCCCCGGTACACGCCCTAATCATTTTCACCCTTATTTCTTTACTATCGATAAACCCGTCCAGCCAGGCAATTGCAGGGACTAACGACATCATCAATGGGCAGATTACAAATGTTAATGGTGACCCATTGCCAGGTGTAAGTGTGTCTGTAAAAGGCACTACGCAGGGAACCACATCAGGGACCAACGGCCGCTATTCAATGAACGCGCCAACCAATGGCGTGCTTGTCTTTTCATACATCGGCTATGTGACGCAAGAGGTTTCAATCGGCGGTAGGAATACCATCAACATAAAACTGCTCGCGTCATCCCGGGCATTGGACGAAGTGGTGGTTACTGCCCTGGGCATTAAACGTGAAGCAAAGAGCCTGGGTTATGCAACGGCAACCGTTGCGCCAGAGCAGCTAACGGTCAACCGCACCACGAATTTTATGAATGCGCTGCAGGGTAAGGTCGCCGGCGTAAATATTACCTCGCTGGGTTCAGGACCCGCCGGAACCAGTAAAATCAGGCTGCGCGGGCAGTCCTCATTCGGGTCTAATAACTCCCCACTGATTGTCGTAAATGGTGTGCCTATTGACAATACCAATTTTTCGGCAGAAGGCGACCAGTCAAACCGCGGTACACATCATACGTCCGATGGCGGCGATGGACTCAGCAGCATCAACCCGGATGATATCGAGTCGATGACCGTGTTGAAAGGCGCGCCGGCAGCGGCTTTGTATGGTTCCCGTGCAAAAGACGGTGTTATCATGATCATTACCCGGCAGCGCAAAGCAGGTAGCGGGATCGGGCTTGAATATAATACGAATTATACCACTGAAAATCCGCTGGACTACACCGATTATCAATACGAATATGGACAGGGTGAAAATGGTGTTCGTCCTACCACGCCCAACCCGTTATCCGGTCAATGGAGTTTCGGTGAAAAGTTTCAGCCGGGTATGACGCAGGTGTTGTTCGATGGTGTAACGGTGCCCTATGAACCGCAAAGAAACCCGATCACAAAATATTACCGCAAGGGTTATACATTTTCAAATGCAGTTACCCTTTCCTCCGGTGGAGAATTCGGGGGTTTTAACCTGTCTGTATCAAACACCGATAACAATGCAATCTTGCCAGGATCGCATTACAGCCGAAAAACAGTCAATCTTGGATTTACGCAGACACTGGCCAAAAAGCTTACAATTTCGGGGAATATGATTTATTCTAAAGACGACCGGAAAAACCCGCCTAATATTGCCGAACAGGACTATAGCCCGGTCTCAATATACAACATGGCGACCTCCATGCCGCTTGAGTTGCTGAAAACGTACATGTATAATGCCAACGGCGACGAGTATCCGTGGTCAAGATTTACCGACCGCACCAATCCTTATTTTGCATTGACGCGTTTTAACAATATCCACCGCGACCGCGTCATGGGAAATCTAACGGCAAAATACAATTTTACCCACTGGCTTTTCCTGCAAGGTCGCTTTGGCCAGGATTATTACACAAGAGCGGAAGATTACAACCTGCCTACAGGAGCCCAAAGAAGTCCGGCTGCGCCGCCAGGTTTTGTAAACGGGGAGTATGTACAGGACCTATTGCGCTTTCGCGAAACCAATGCTGACGTATTACTCGGGGCGAACCGAACTTTCGGAAAATTTAAGGTTGACGTAAACCTGGGTGGAAACCAGATGCATCGCCAAAGTGAACGAAACAGTACCCTTGTCAATGATTTTTATTCCCGCGGTCTTTATACCCTGGGAAATGGCCGGCAGTTGTCGCCGATTTATGATTTTGTTGAACAGCAGGTAAATTCTATTTACGCCACGGCCGGCATTTCGTACAAAGATTTTCTGTACCTCAACGGTACGGCACGTA
>JBBSSY010000376.1:0-4196 GCA_038241595.1 Chitinophagales bacterium
CAATATTCAATAAAGAACAACTAGTTACACTGAATTTTCCTTATTGAACATTGAAAATTGATTATTGAATAGTGATTTTTTTTTACCTAAAAGTAATGGACCAGGCATTGAGGATTGAGCATTGATTATTGAATATTTTCTTTTCACCGCCTGATGTTTCCGTCAAAAAAGGATCATCGGCAAACTCAGGAAAACAACATAATGGACATCCTTCGATTTATTACAGCCGGCAGTGTAGATGATGGTAAAAGCACCCTGATCGGGCGGTTGCTGTATGACAGCAAATCAATTTTGATCGATCACCTGGAAGCGATCGAACGTCAGACCAAGAACCGGAAAGCGGGCGAGATCGACCTCGCGTTGCTGACCGACGGGCTGCGCGCCGAAAGAGAACAGGGCATCACGATCGACGTGGCGTATAAATATTTCAGCACGCCGAAGCGTAAATTTATAATTGCCGATGCACCCGGTCATATCCAGTATACCCGAAACATGGTCACCGGCGCTTCCAACTCCGAGCTGGCAATTATTCTTGTAGACGCCCGCAACGGAGTTGTTGAACAAACCCGCCGCCATTCGATCATTGCGTCCCTGCTTAATATTCCACATATTGTGGTTGCGATTAATAAAATGGACCTGGTAAGCTACGCCGAAGACGTGTATAATAATATTGTGATCGACTTCGCCAGCGTCGCCACCACGCTTGGCCTGAAAGACATTACCTATGTCCCGATCAGTGCATTGAATGGCGATAACATCGTTGACAGGTCAGAATTTATGGACTGGTACGAAGGGGAGTCGCTCCTGCACTACCTCGAAAAAGTGGAACTCTCCAATGACATCAATTATACGGATGCCCGTTTCCCGGTTCAGTACGTTATTCGTCCCCAGGCACCTGAACTGCATGACTACCGCGGCTATGCGGGTAAAGTTATTAGCGGCGTTTACCGCAAGGGCGACCAGGTGACCGTGCTGCCTTCCGGTTTACGGAGCACGTTAAAGGAAATCGAAGTCGCCGGCAAAGCCGTCGACGAAGCGTTTGCCCCGCAAAGCGTGGTCTTACACATGGAAGATGACATCGACATCAGCCGCGGCGACCTGATCGTGGTATCCGATAATCAGCCGGAAGTGTCACAAAACCTGGACGTGTTGCTGTGCTGGATGGACAATAAACCGTTGGTTCCCGGTAACCGGTATTTGCTGCAGATCAATAGCCGTGTAGTGAGGGCCGTGGTAAAAAGCCTCGAATACAAGCTTGATGTAAATACTTTGCAAAAAGAGCCGGCACCTGCCCGGGCTCAGTTGAATGACATTGTTAAGGCGACTATAAAAACAGCGTCCCCGGTTCCGTTTGATTCGTACCAGAAACTCCGCGAAAACGGCGGTGCCATCCTGATCGACGAAACGAGCCATGTAACCGTCGGCGCTTGTATGATTCAATAACAACGGCCAAAGAAATACTGCGCTTGCCCCTGCTTAGGGAGGCAGCAAAAATCAAGTCAACACATGCTAGGAGAAGACAAACTCAAAATTTTACAGGGACTTTTAAAGAACGCCAACCGGGAAGAGATCGCCTGGATGAATGGTTACCTGACTGCCACTCTTGCCCAGGGTGGCAGCATGGCGGGAGAGGCCGTCCCTGCGAAAGCTGCCGTAAGCAAAATCACCATCGTCTACGGCACGGAAACCGGTAATTCAAAAAGACTGGCTACGGCCTTTGCAGGCAGGGCCAAAAAAAATGGCATCAACGCCAGGGTCACCGGGATGGACCAGTACCGGATCACCGACCTGGCAAAAGAAGAATATTTTTTTCCCCTCGTCAGCACGCATGGCGACGGTGAACCACCGGCCGCAGCCAAAAAGTTTTTCGATGCAATTTTCGAGGTTCCGGCAAGTCTCGACAAGCTGAAATACAGTGTCCTCGCCCTGGGAGACACCTCCTACCCCCTCTACTGCAAAACTGGAGCGGACGTTGACGGGCAGCTGTCGAAACTCGGCGGCCATCGCCTGCTGCCGGTTCAGAAGTGCGATGTGGATTATGAAGACGATGCAAACACCTGGTTTTCCCACGTGCTCGAAATTTTACACAATGGCGGCACGGAAGTAGCTCCGGTTGCACCGGCTGTTGTAACAAAATCAGGTGGAAGAAAGACATATACCAGTAATATCCTGTCAAATATTATTTTAAACGACCGGGAGTCCAGCAAAGAAACCCATCATATTGAAATTACTGCTGAAGATGTGGATTACCTGCCCGGTGACTCGATCGGCGTCATCCCGGAAAATCCGAGGCCCGTGGTGGAATCCATCATCGCCCTTACCGGCATCGACCCCACCCAAACGGTTACCTTTAAAAACGAATCGCTTCCGATAAATGAATTGCTGCTAACGCGCCAGAACATTTTTTACCTGCCGGAACGCGTGGTACGCAAATATGCGGAGATCGTGCAGCAGGAAATACCCGAAACCCGTATCGATCTGCACGACCTGCTTCGGATCTACCCGGTGAACGGTGTAGCGCAGTTTAAGGAGGTTGTAGAAATTTTGGAGCCGATAACGCCGCGGTTGTATTCAATCGCCTCTTCGCCGGAAGCGCACATCGGAGAAGTACATATCACCGTAGCCAAGAATAATTTTAATATCAACAATGAAATTAAATACGGACTGACGTCCGATTTTCTTTCGCAGCTAACCGCATCCAGCCCGCTGCATTTTTATGTGCATCCCAACGCACAGTTCCGGCTGCCGGAAGGAGACAAAGACATCATTATGATCGGGCCGGGCACCGGTATTGCGCCATTCAGGTCTTTCATCGCCCAGCGTGACGCTTCGGGTGCTTCTGGCAGAAACTGGCTGTTCTTTGGTGAACAACATTTTGTCTCCGATTTCCTCTACCAGACTGAAATTCAGAGCTGGCTGGAGACGGGTGTATTGACGAAGGTGAGCCTGGCTTTTTCGCGCGACCAGCAGGAGAAAGTGTATGTGCAGCACCGGATGCAGCAGGAAGGAAAGGCGCTGTTCGAATGGCTCGAATCCGGCGCCTACGTATATGTCTGCGGTTCGAAGGACCCTATGAGCGTCGACGTGGAGAATACCTTGTTGCAAATCATCCAGGATTTCGGCGGCCGTTCGCTGGAAGAAGCCCTGCAATATCTCGATCAGATGAAAGAAGACGGGAGATATTTGAAGGATGTGTACTGAGGAGCTTCGCAGTTTAAGGTTTAAAGTTTAAAGTTTAAAGTTGAGTTGCCTTTCGGCTGATAGCTGATGGCTGATGGCTGATGGCTGATGGCTTAAAAAAATCGTTCATGAATAAAACAGTTCCGGAAGATATCGCAGGTGACATTATTATTCCTCCGGAACCGGACAGGAACCGCCTGTTCCCCGTTTTTCTCAAGATCGAACAACTGAATGTGCTGGTTGTCGGCGCCGGAAAAGTAGGACTGGAGAAATTAGAAGCCGTAATCAACAATGCGCCCGATACGGTGCTTACCATTGTGGCAGAAATCATTTCGCCGAAAGTGGCGGCCATTGCAGCCGCTCATCCCGGCATTACGCTCCTAGAACGTTCTTTTCAGCCAGCAGACCTGGAAGAACGCGACCTGGTCATCGTTGCCATCAACAACAAACCCGTTAGCCTGGCCATCCGCAAGATGTGCCAGGGAAGAAAACTGCTGGTGAACGTGGCGGACACGCCCGACCAGTGTGATTTCTATTTAAGTTCTATAGTACAAAAAGGACAACTGAAAATTGCCATATCTACCAATGGGCAATCCCCTACTGCCGCCAAACGCATCAAGGAGGTTTTACAAAACGCCTTGCCCGAAGAAATTGACGAAGTGATCAACAACCTGCATAAAATTCGCAACCAGTTAACGGGCGATTTTGATGAGAAGGTCAAAAAACTGAATTCAATCACCCGTGTGCTGGTGGATGATGACAATCCGCAGAAAACCCGGTGGAAGCGTAGTGCGACGTTTTCGGTCTTTGCTTTCGCACTGATGCTGGTGGGGCATTTTATATTTTCTTATTATCCGTTGCGGACCATTGCAGGTGGTACGATGAATTTTTACCACTCGCTGGATGCAAACTTCCCCTGGATGATGCTGGCCGGTTTCCTCGCACAGCTCGTTGATGGCGCACTGGGTATGGGGTATGGCGTAACGAGCGCCACCATTTTGTTGTCAGCCGGTATC
>JBBSSY010000377.1:0-4192 GCA_038241595.1 Chitinophagales bacterium
ACCGGATGCTCGCCGCGGAAGATTTCAATGACGATCAGAAAGATGCGGGTGAAATGGGCAGCGGCCATGCCGTAACCGCGCTGTACGAGGTAATACCCGTCGGTGTAAAAAATGAGTTCAGCCACAAAACGGATCCACTTAAATACCAGGCAGCACCAACGGAAAAAGTTTACGGTGATGAATTAATGACCATCAAGGTTCGGTACAAAAAGCCCGGCGAAGCAGAAAGCCGGCTGCTGGCTCACCCGGTGACTGCAACGCCGGTTTCCCTGGCGAGCGCTTCCGATAACCTGCGCTTCTCGGCGGCCGTTGCCGAATTCGGGTTGCTGCTCTTGCAGTCTGAATTTAAACAGGCGGCGTCGTTGCAGGATGTGCTCCAACTGGCCGGGGGCGCCATCGGTACCGATGAGGGAGGTTACCGGAAGGATTTCCTGTTGCTGGTTAAGAAGGCAGAAGGAATACTATTATAATTTCGGGCAAAATTCGCGCGGCACGGAGATACGGCTCCCTGCCTTTTTATTCAAAAACCACGAAACGCCGGATGATACTGGTGTAAGGTATTTCTTAAAAACTCCCGGTCGAGGTGGGTGTAAATCTCGGTGGTAGTAATGCTTTCATGACCGAGCATTTCCTGCACCGCGCGCAAGTCGGCGCCGCCTTCCACGAGGTGTGTGGCAAACGAATGCCTGAAGGTATGCGGTGAAATGCTTTTGGTGATGCCCGCTTTGTGAACAAGCTCTTTCAGCATCAAAAAGATCATCACGCGCGACAGCTTGCTGCCACGCCGGTTAAGAAAAAGAATGTCTTCCTGTCCGGGTTTGATTTTTATCGCCGTGCGGATATTTTTGCGGTAGATGTCAATGTATTTAATGGCTGCGCTTCCAATGGGTACAAGTCGTTCTTTATCGCCTTTGCCGATCACGCGGATAAACCCGATTTCCAGGAAAAGCCCGGAGATACGCAGGTTCACCAGTTCACTCACACGCAGCCCGCAGCTGTACAGGGTTTCGAAGATGGCCTTGTTGCGGCCCCCTTCCGGTTTGCTGAGGTCGATCTGTGCGATGATCGCCTCGATCTCTTCGAACGCCAGGATATCGGGCAGGGCGCGTGTCAGCGACGGACTTTCCAGCAATGCCGTGGGATCCTGTTTGCAGATGTCTTCGATCATACAATATTTAAAAAAACTGCGGAGCCCGGAAATGCCCCGCGCCTGCGAGGCGGGTGTCATGCCGAGTTCACCCGACCAGGTGATGTATTGAAGCAGTTCGGGCAGGCCGATGCTATCGGGGGTGGACATGGTATGAGACAGCTGCAGGTACTGCGTAAATTTTTCAACATCACCCAGGTATGCCTCTACCGAATTGGCGGCCAGCGATCGCTCCAGCTGCAGCCAGGCCCTGAATCCTTTTTTATACGTTTCCCACATACTGCTGTTTATAACTCACCACGATTGTATTGGTGAATAAATATTAATTTAGTCGAGGGCTCAAAATTCGCATTTCAACTTCCAATATGAAAATTAATCTTCGGCTGTTTCGCAAAAGTGTACTCCTGAATAAAAAAGCGATGAGAAGATTCCTGGGCTGGCTCGAGAGGAATCCACCCAAAGACCTGGACCGGATGGCGGTAATCGTCGATAAAAACGTCTGGAAAGAAGTGGACTGCCTCACCTGCGCCAACTGCTGCAAAACCATGTCACCGACTTTTACGGTAAGAGATGTCAAACGCATTTCGGCGCACCTGGAGATGCACCCGCTTGCCTTTCGCGAAAAATACCTTTACCAGGAGAAAAAAGACAATGACTGGATGAACAAGGTACAGCCCTGCCAATTCCTGGATCTTACGTCGAACAGGTGTTCTATTTACGAAGTGCGCCCGACCGACTGTTCCGGCTTCCCGCACCTGACGCGCAAAAAGATGGTGGACTATATCCATGTTCATCAACAGAATGTACAGTACTGCCCTGCAACCTATAAAATGGTGGAGAAGATGAAAGCGCTGATGGACATCATAAAGATCGAACGGGCTTAACGAACCGCGAAGGTCTGACGGCATGAAATACATGAAGGCATGAATGTGTGAAGGATTTTTCGTCGCAGAGACGTCATGGTTCCAGGCAACCTGGTATCAAAGAAAGACATCCTCGATCAGAAAATATTCCGGCTGGTTATTTAAAAATGAAATGGAGACGATGTCGAACTGGATGCGGGGCCATCCAGGGCACCGGTATAGATATTCCTCGGCAGCCTTTTGCAGTTTTTTAAATTTGGCCCTGTCGACGCTTTCTTCGGGTAAGCCAAACCGTTTGCTGCGGCGGGTCTTTACTTCGATAAAATGGAGTACCTGGTCTTTGGCGGCAATAATATCGATTTCGTAGTAGGAATATTTCCAGTTTACGTTCAGCACCTGGTAACCGCGGGCTTCCAGGTATTTCCTGGCCAGCCCTTCGCCGAAATTTCCCAAATCGATATGTGATGCCATAATTAAAGTATCGTTTGTATTTGCTGATAGCTGATAGCTGATTGCTGACTGCTGACTGCTGATTGCTGACTGCTGACAGTTGTCTCTTATAAAATAATTATCTTGCCGCACCGTTGTTTTAACAAGCAACCAGAAAAATCCAACGCATGAACGATCCCAAACAATTATTCAAGTTGACCGGTAAAGTACAACATTACCAATGGGGCGGATTCAGTTTCCTGCCAAAGTTGTTGAATATTTCGAATGAAACAAAGAAGCCTTTTGCAGAATACTGGCTGGGCGCCCACCAGAATGCGCCGGCTTCTTTAGACGGCGAAAGCGAAGTGCTCGATCACTACCTGCAGCATTACCCGGCTTTGCTGGGCGAAAAGGTGGAGGCCCGGTTTGGCCGCCTGCCCTACCTGCTGAAAGTGCTGGATGTAAAAGACATGCTGTCGATCCAGGTACACCCTTCCAAAGAAGCGGCGATGCTGGAATTCAAACGCGAAAACGAGGCGGGCATTCCTGCAACTGCTGCCGACCGCAATTATAAAGATGATAATCACAAGCCGGAACTGATGCTGGCATTGAGTGATTTCTGGCTGCTGCATGGTTTTAAAGTCGAGTCATCACTGTGGGAATACATTTCACAGGTAAAAGAATTTGATTTTATGAAGCCGCTGTTTGAAAAAGGGGGCTACGAATTGCTTTATCGCACACTGATGGAAATGCCGCAGGCGCAGGTAAACAGCATCCTCGATCCATTGATTGACCGCTTGCTGCCGTTGTATAAAAAGAATGAGCTGCCGATGGATGAACCTGCCTTTTGGGCGGCACGCGCCGCGCTGACATATAACCGGGAAGGCATTGCAGATCGGGGCATATTTTCTATTTACCTGCTTAACCTTGTTCACCTCGATGCCGGTGAAGCCATCTTCCAGGATGCTGGCGTGCTGCATGCCTACCTTGAAGGACAGAATATGGAGATCATGGCAAATTCGGACAACGTACTGCGTGGCGGGCTCACGCCCAAACACATCGACGTGCAGGAGCTGATCAAACATGTTGATTTTAAGCCGCTGGTGCCAAATATTATACATGGAAAAAAAGTAAGTGACTTCGAAGAAGTGTATCTCACCCCTGCGCCTGATTTCCAGCTCAGCCGGTTGTCGGTAGCTGCCGGTGTGGAAACCAGCGTTACCTGTACTTCGGCAGAAGTATTTTTTGTGAGTGAAGGGGTGGTGCTGGTGGAGGATACCAATAACGAGCAGGTGAACCTGATGAAAGGGGAGGCTGCCATTGCTTTTGCCGGCGCTACGGTGATATTAAACGGACAGGAAAATGCAATCATTTTCCGGGCTTCTGTTCCATCGCCGGTGCACTCCTGATTTTTATGGTTAAACAAAGCAAATCACTTGCTTTTAAGTTATTTTTGCATTTTATTTATCTCAGTATGAAAATGAATAAGTCAATTGCCTGGTCCCTGGTGCTGTTAATTGTGGTCGCTGCCGTGTACCGGATCAGTCCAAACCGACCCGGGGGATTTGCGCCGCAACTGGCCATGGCCCTGTTTGCGGGGGCAATGAGCAAGAATAGAAACGGGGCTTTTGCGCTGCCGATCTTTTCGATTTTTATTTCGGATGTTCTGTTCGAGGTGCTTTACCGGCACGGCCTGAGCGAGATCCGCGGCTTTTATGGTGGGCAGATCACCAATTATATTTTGTTTGCCGGT
>JBBSSY010000378.1:0-4187 GCA_038241595.1 Chitinophagales bacterium
CCGGGCACCTGTCGAAGCCGTTGAAGCTGGTTGCGGCTGCAATATACAGCACGACTTTGGTGGCGTTTTTTACATGGATGCGCCGTATCGGTAACAACGGATCCCTCTTTTGCAACAGCTTTTAACCGGTACTGGAAACGCATGCCGTCGCAGCCAGCAGTATCCTGGTATATAACAGATTCACGTTCTTTGGGTTTGTAGTAAGAAGGATCCATATGGGCGGGGGCCTTTCCACTTACCAGCAGTTCGTTGTTGGCGTTTGCAGACAAGCGGTAATGCAGCAACGATTTGGCTGATACGTCAAAGGTAAAAGACCTGCTTTTGCTGGCAGTGAAACGAACGACAAGTACATCGTCAGGGGCAGAGATAAACAAGTCGCGTCGATACGTTACCCCATCCATGGTAAAGCGCGTGGCAGCTGTGGCCTCCGAAATGTCTAACTCACGGATATACGCAACCGGGGAATTATTTTTAAATGATTGTTTGATCATGACGTCACCCAACGGCAGGTATGATTCCGTAAAACGGCCCTGCATTTTTTTGGCCAGTGCATTCGCCTTTGTGAAATCTTTTTCTACCAGCAGTGCCTGGCGAACCTGTTTCAATACCGCGGGTGCGTCGGGGTTTACATTGGTTTCAACGGGCCCACCGCTCCATAGGGTGCTTTCATTCAGCTGTAAAAGCTCCTCCTGCACGCCACCAAAAAACATGGCGCCGGTTCTGCCATTTCCCAGTGGCAGCGCTTCCACCCATTGTGCAGCCGGTTTTTTATACCAGAGTTTCATGCCATGCTGTGCCACAGCGGAAAAACAAAAACAAAGCCATCCCAGCAGCTGGGTGGTGCGTTTAATAGATTGAGGGTGACTCATGTGCTTTTTTTACTTGGATGTAGCGCCTGCAATGTATAAAAGAAGCTTCGTTCCGGCGGGGTATTAATATAGTAAGAAACGCCATCTTTTTTAAAACGTAGGGGAGTTGTTTAAAACCACCTTTTTTGTGGATGTTTGTAGTGAAATTCAACAGCACCTTATTATATAAATTTAAGCACATGAAACATATCACGCTGTCTGTACTGGTTTTGGCGGTTTCGGTTATTAATATGCAGGCGCAGCTTGTGCCAGCCGATCATGAAATGGTTTCCGGGGGCGAACTGACCATCCAACCCATTACCCATGCCACCCTGGTTTTGGGT
This sequence comes from Chitinophagales bacterium, assembly GCA_038241595.1. Classification (GTDB taxonomy): domain Bacteria; phylum Bacteroidota; class Bacteroidia; order Chitinophagales; family Chitinophagaceae; genus JADCRZ01. The sequence goes on from JBBSSY010000378.1 coordinate 1,193, forward strand.
TATGCGGGCAAAAACTTTTACATAGATCCTACCGGTGGTGCCGAAGCGTTCAAGGGCCTGGCCGCACCGGCAGTGATCATCGTCACTGATATTCACGGCGATCATTACGACCAAAAGACAATTGATGCCATAAATACTGCCAATGCAGTCGTAGTGGTGCCGCAGGCAGTTGCCGATAAAATGCCGGCTTCCATGGACAAGCAGAAACTGGTGATCCTGAAGAATGGCGATAAAACAGAACAATCGGGTGTATCCATCCTGGCGATGCCGATGTACAATATGCCGGATACGCCAAATGCCTTTCATACAAAGGGCAGGGGAAACGGCTATGTGCTGACGGTCGGTGGCAAGAAAGTTTACATCTCCGGTGATACGGAAGACATACCTGAAATGCGCGCCCTTAAAAACATAGATATCGCGTTTGTCTGCATGAACCTGCCTTACACCATGGACGTTGCCCAGGCGGCGAAGGGTGTACTTGCCTTCAAACCCAAAATTATCTACCCCTATCATTACCGCGGGCAGGACGTAAATAAGTTCAAGTCGCTGGTAAACGCCGGTGACAAAAAAATTGACGTGCGGCTGCGCAACTGGTACCCGGCATCAAAATAGCGTATTGGATAACCCGCTTGAATTAATTGCGATGAAAAAATCGTTTACTAAATTTTCTATTTTTGTGTTGCTGCTGTCCGCATATGCGGGTTTTGCGGGCTGTAATAACAACGGTGCGGGCGGACAAAAGAATGGCTGGTTCGGCAGGAGACTAACAAACGATACCACGCAGGTAAAAGACAATATTACGGCTTTCCTTACGTGGTACAAGGCAAATTATAAGCAGGCAACGTCGTTTCCATTTTTACAGAAAGACAAGTCCGGCAACCCCGTGGTGAATGATGCTGCCTGCAAGGCGTACCTTGATTACTTGAGCAGCAGTAAACTATTGTCGGCCAAATACCGCGAGTACTGGCAGCAGTTTTTTAACGATAAGAAGATTGAACTGGCTACCAACCCGATAGGCACCGATGTACCCGAGGGCTTCGACATGGATCTCGTGCTGATTACGCAGGAACCTGAACGGGTTCTGGAGAGAATCGACAGCATTCAATACCACATCGTTTCCATGAATGATTCGGTGGCGCTGGTGGGATTGAAATGGCCGGCACATAAAGACATGCAGTATGAGTTTGAAATGGCCAAAGGCAAAGCAGGCTGGCTGATCAATTATATCTCCACGCCAAATTATGACTGACCAGCAGAGATCTCGACCGTCCATAAAAAGCCTTGAAAAAATATTCAAAACTCAATTTTCAACGCTCAATGTTCAATAAAGACCAGGCGAACAGGCTCTATTTTCCATATTGAGCATTGAAAATTGAGTGTTGAATATTGAATATTTTTTTAACTAAACGACAGTGGCTGACTGCTGACTGCTGACTGCTGACTGACGGCCTTCTTCTTCAAAAACACAATCCGCTTTGCAGGAAATGACAGTCATTGTAGTACATTGCTTTGCGGTTTATCCAGCATCATCCTTAACCAAATTACACCATGCAGCAAAAACGGAGGGATTTACTAAAACTCGCCGGACTCGCCGGCCTGGGCATTGCAGGATCTGCCTTGCCTGGTTTCGGCCAGGGAAACCCGGGATACGCATCAACAGACCACGACAAATTAATTGATGACAAAAACAATTTTCCCATGACGGAAACCAGCATGATCGGCGCTTATGGCGCCTGGGCAAGTTCTCTCATCGATCAGGAATTACCTGCCTTTTCTTTTCGGAAGAAAGCATTTAAAGACGTGAAAACCTGGCAGAAGGCTGCGAGGCAGCGGGTGGCTGAGCGCCTGGCCATGCCTGATATACCCGGCAAGCCGGTGGTTAAAGTAGTGAAGCAGTATGAATATGACGGGCTCCACATCGAGGAACTCAGCTGGCAGCTTCCCTATGGCCCGCCTACCGAAGCCATCCTGCTAAAGCCGCAGGGGTCAACAGGTAAATTGCCTGCGATCATGGCTTTTCACGATCATGGCGGCAATAAATATTTCGGTGCAAGAAAGATCACAAAAACCTCGGACAAGCAGCACCCGGTGATGACTGCCCACCAGGATCATTACTATAACGGCATCGCATGGGCGAACGAGATTGCTAAACGGGGGTACGTGGTACTTGTGTCTGATGCATTTACCTTTGCCAGCCGTCGCGTATTGCTTGGAGATGTTCCTGAAAGAATCCGGCAGGGACTTAGCGATGCGGATCCGGAAAACGCCGAAAATATAGCTGCCTATAACAAATGGGCGGGCGAACACGAACACATCATGGCGAAATCGCTGTTTAGTGCGGGTACCACCTGGCCTGGCGTATTCTTCGCGGAAGATCAAAAGGCACTCGATATCCTGTCGGCACGGGAAGATGTGGACGCCAGCCGGATTGGCTGCGGCGGCCTCTCCGGAGGTGGGCTCCGCACCGTTTTTACAGGCGGGATGGATCCCCGCATCAAATGCGCAGTGGATGTGGGTTTTGCCACCACCTGGAAGGATTTTATTTTAAATAAATCATTTACGCATACCTGGATGGTGTACGTGCCCCTGTTGCCCAACGAACTTGACTTCCCCGAAATACTTGGCCTGCGTGCACCACTGCCCACCCTTGTACTCAACGACAACGAGGACCAGTTATATACCCTTGCCGAAATGAAAGCGGCTGAGAAAATGCTTACCGAGGTGTACGCCAAAGCCGGCGCCGCCGATCACTTTAAATGTTCTTATTACCCCGGCGAACACAAGTTCGACAAGCCCATGCAGGCGGAGGCTTTTAATTGGTTCGACAAATGGCTGAAGTGACAGTTGGCGATTCAGTTTACAGTTGGCAGTTGGCAATTTGAACTACAGTTTACAATTAACAGTTTTCAGTTGGCAATTTTTACGAAATTTTTCAGTTGGGAAATAAGCGAAAAATGGGAAAGTTGGAAATATAATATAAGTAAGGAGATGGCAG
>JBBSSY010000379.1:0-4181 GCA_038241595.1 Chitinophagales bacterium
GATTAATTTTTGGACCATTACTTATCTCTTTGTTCCTGCTGCTCTTTTGGATTTATTCTACGGAATTTACGGGAAAATTGCCTGGCAAAACCTGACGGCTTTAACGATTGTTTAAGCGCACGCGAACAACATTACAAACGTGTCTAGTGTTCTGAAACACGTCCGGTTCATCCGCCAGCAGACAATAAAAACATTGTTTAAACGTTTAAATGAGGTCACAAATATATTTAGCATGCATCATATCGTTCAAAAGTCTTTTGCCATTTGCCTGATAACGCTGGTTTTCTTCATTCCTTTTACCATGAAAGGAACGGCTAAAGCTGTAAAAAAGACAGGAGTTACTGCTGATAAAACAGCATTTTCTGGCGGATCAGTTGCCAATACGTACGATTTGCAGGCAGATGCCCTTTGTGATTCCCTCAATCTGGAAAAACTCGGGCTCAGCAAGAAAACACTTGCTTATGCACTAAAAGGATATAGCTATCTCCAAATGCACGGGAAACTCGTAAATAAGCATCTCCTGTCTATCTGCGACTTTAGCCAGTCATCTAAACGGAAACGGTTGTACATTATCGATGTCGACAAGAAAAAGCTCGTGATGAATACTTATGTCGCGCATGGCAGGAATTCGGGCGCCGAATACGCCCGGTCTTTTTCTAACACTCGGGAATCGTTGAAAAGCAGTCTCGGATTTTATGTGACTTCAAATACTTATTTTGGTGGACATGGTTTGTCATTAAAGATCGAAGGGATGGAAAAAGGTTTTAATGACCGGGCCGACGCACGCAATATCGTGGTCCACGGCTCAGACTATATTGGTTGTGATCCGCGGAGTGCACCGAAGGCCGGGAGAAGTTACGGTTGCCCGGCGGTACCTTCACAACAGAGTTCGACCGTGATCAATGCGATCAAAAACGGAAGTTGCCTCTTTATCTATCACCCAACGAAGCAATATCTTACCCATTCACGGATCCTGAACAGTTGATCCTCTCTTAATGATCAGGTAAATACTACCGCAATGGCCTGGCTGGTAATTCCAAGCAAAAAGCCGCTGTACACCTCAAACGGGTAGTGGTCGGAGACGATAAACCGCGATGTACAAACAAGGCCTGCAATCAACACAACGATCGAGAGGTAAATACCCATAGAGAAAGTGCCCTGCATGGCCAGCAGCACAAAAAAACAAAACATACCACCCATAGCAAGGGCATGCATACTTACCTTATAGTAAATATTCGCCATTAACGCCGCGATGGACGAAATAAACACGCCCAGTAGCAGGGTAACGAATATTGGAGGACTGTCGGGGAGGCTCCTTGATACATAAAATATCCAGAAAAAGAAAAACATAGAAGAAATGTACGGGATGATGCGATCCTTTTGCGTACGGAGCTGGATGCTATCGATAAACTTCAACTGACGCAACAGGAACACGACAAATGCAGGAAAAAAAGCGGTCAGGAGTACGACGGAAATAAGCCGCAATTCTCGCAATTTTTCGCTAAAGCCGGAAAAGACATATGGATGCACGAATAATAGAAAGGCAGCAATGTAAGCGGGAATAAATAACGGGTGAAAGATGATGGAAAACAGGTGTGCCAGCAAACGTATAACGGCCGGCTGCCGGTCGGGTGGCAAACGCAAATCAGCATCCCGGCCCTGGTAGTGTTCTCCCGCGAGTATTTCGGTTGGTTGAAGTTCCTGCGACATTATAGTTCTTTTCTAAGCCGTGCCACCGGGATGTTTAACTGTTCCCGGTACTTGGCGACGGTTCTTCGCGCAATATTATACCCTTTTTCCTGTAACAGCTCTGTTAAACGTTCATCGCTCAACGGTTTCTTTTTGCTTTCGGCTTCTACCATGTTGCTGAGGATCTTTTTTACTTCGCGCGTGGAAACTTCTTCGCCACTGTCGGTGCTGAGCGACTCGCTAAAAAAGAATTTCAGCCGGTAGGTCCCGAATTCTGTTTGAACAAATTTGCTGTTTGCCACCCGGCTGACGGTGGAGATATCGAGGCCCGTTCTTTCCGCAATGTCTTTAAGGATCATCGGGCGCATGGTGGTTTCATCGCCTGTCAGGAAAAAATCGAATTGGTAATCCAGGATCGTCTGCATGGTGCTCAACAGGGTGTGCTGGCGTTGCTTAATGGCATCGATGAACCATTTGGCCGCATCTATTTTCTGCTTGATAAACAGCACCGCTTCTTTCTGCCTTTTGTCCTTTTTACTGCCGCGGTCATAATCACGCAGCATGTCCCGGTATCCTTCACTGATCCGGAGATCAGGCGCATTTTTGGAATTGAGGGTGATTTCCAGCTTTCCGGAGTTATTCAACACAAAGAAATCCGGGATTACGTAACTCTCCCCCTTATTGACCTCACCCACATTGCCACCAGGTTTTGGATTTAGTTTAATGATCTGGTTTATTACGTCTTTAAGTTGTTCATCGGTCAGCGCGAGGCCGCGCTGAATCTTATCGTAGTGTTTTTTGGTAAACTCGTCGAAGTAGGAAGACAACACATCAATGGCCATCTTGACTTTTTTGCCTTCCAGGAATTTTCGCTGTAGTTGCAACAGCAGGCATTCCTGCAGGTTGCGGGCACAAACGCCGGCCGGGTCAAATTGCTGAATCTTGCTGATAAGGGATTCTATTTCTTCTTCGGTTACCTGCACGTTTTGGCGGAATGCCAGGTCATCCTGTATCGATGTGGTTTCGCGGCGGAGGTAACCGTCGTCATCAATGCTACCAACGATCTGTTCGGCGATTTTAAGTGTGCGTTCATCCAGTTTCAACATGCCCAACTGGTCGGCAAGCATGTCGTGGAAAGTTGTTTCGACACGGTATGGAATTACCTTATTTTCGTCGGTCTCGGGATAGTTATCGTCCCGCAATTTATAATCGCCTACTTCGTCGTCGCCTTCCGACACATAATCGCTCAGGTCGAGGTTGCCATAATCTTCTTCGCTGCTGTCAGAATCGTATTCTTCATCCGAAGCGTCTACTTCCTCTTTGGGATCATCAAAATTTTCTTCATGATCCTCGTCACTTTGTTCCAGGGCCGGGTTTTCTTCCAGTTCTTCTTTAATCCGTTCTTCGAGATTTGCCGTAGGTACCTGCAGCAGTTTCATTAATTGAATCTGCTGAGGGGACAGTTTTTGTAATAATCGTTGTTGTAAACTTTGACTCAGTGACATTTCACATAACAGGGGTTTTAGCGCAGTTCATAAAAATAAAAAAATGCGCCCATCTACAAAAATCAAGCCGTAATTTACATACAAATTGCCAAGGGAAAATGAAACGAAAAATTAAATTTATTGTTGTCTTTTTTTTCGTTTTCCCGTTGAAATCCTTTTCGCAGCAGCCTTTTACACAGGATGTTGTGACGAATAAACGCCCTGACGTTTCGGCTTTCCCGATGATGAAAACTGGTGACCAGTCTCACATTCCGGTTGCCCCTACGATGATTTTTTCTGTAAACAGAACGTTCTTACGACCCGCGCCAATAGCAGAAACGCAAATTCCGGGTGACTATTATACACGCAATCTTGGATTTGTTTGCAAAAAAGAAGTCCAGTTTGAAAAGAGCACCAAAATTCCGCTGAGGGTCAGACTTGGCTCGCTGGATTATTGTAACCGGCTTGAAGGAAAATGATTATAAAAAGACTCGTTACGGGTCGCGATGTTTACAAACTCGCGACACCTGAGTCAGCATATTGCTCTTTCAAAACTTTTCGGATCGCCTGAACCATCTTTACCCCTTTCTCGTCGATCTGCGCTTCCGTCCAGGAAAGCGTAATGAGCGTAGATATACAACGACTCATAACCGCGTCGCTGGCAGGAAATGAACGTTCGGAATACGATTTCAACGCCGAAGTAAGTGGATGAGGCAAACCCTGCAAAGTGGTTGCTGTTTTTAAATGATCCCATTTGCTGATGTAATGCCAGTTGTTCTTGTACCAGTAAAAATTCCCTGCTAAAATTCCCTGCGTACGCATCTCTTCCACCACAGCCTTTGCGAGTTCTTCTGTTGGCAGGAACCAGCTTAAAAATGTGCAGCTGTCACCGGCCTCATCGTGCACCAGTCGGAAGCTAATCTCGGGAATTTGCTCAAGGTGCGCGCGAAGCTGTTTGTTGTTCTTACGTTGTATGGTAAGAATATTGTCCAGTTTGCGGATCTGTGC
>JBBSSY010000380.1:0-4174 GCA_038241595.1 Chitinophagales bacterium
AGTGCGGACCGGAATCACGTGCATCATCTTTTATTGGACAGGGGATATTCTCACCGGAAAGTGACCATAATACTGGTGGTAATCAATATGCTGTTTATTGCAGGGGCGTATTTTGGTCGTTCCATGGGATGTACGCCGTTGATTTTTATTATTTTCTCCCTTTTCTTTGCCGGAATCGGACTTCTCTATTACAACCGCTTAAAGCCAAGGTTATCTGTTACCAGCCTGCTTAACAAAGACAACAAAAAGGTTGGCTCTTCAAAGCTCATCATTTCTAAAAATGCGATGCTGGAAGAAAATTAGCTTTCATTCCTTATTTCTTAAACTGTCATTTAGTAATAATTTTTGCCTTCCGTGAAGGGTTGTATAAATTTGCGACTCAAAGTAATAATATGCCAAACGAAGACTTAGGCCTGATCATGATGGAAACAGACGATTTGATGGATAAGGCAATCGCCCATCTTGAATCTGAGCTTATAAAAATACGTGCAGGAAAAGCAACTCCCAATATGCTGGACGGCATTATGGTCGATTATTACGGCGCTTTCTCCCCGATTAGCCAGATTGCTAATATTTCGGTTATGGATGTCCGCACATTGACCATACAACCCTGGGAGAAAAATATGCTTCAGCCAATCGAACGGGCCATTATTAATTCCAATATTGGCATCAATCCCCAAAATGATGGCAACCTGATCCGTTTATTCCTCCCACCGCTGACGGAAGAACGCCGCCGAGAGCTGGTGAAACGCGCCAATGTAGAAGGTGAACAGTCGAAAGTTGCCGTGCGCAGTATCCGTCGCGACAGCATCGAGCAGGTCAAAAAGTTGCAAAAAGACGGGTTGAGTGAAGACGAGGCCAAAGATGCCGAGATGGAAATTCAGGAGACGACCAATAAATTTATCCTCGAGATCGAAAAACACCTGAGCCGCAAGGAAAAAGAAATCATGGTTGTTTAACAACCGTGCCAAGGCGGCGATTAACCAGGTATACTCCCGATAAAATAATCAGCAGGCAGGCCAGTGCCGGCAGCGTGATTCGTTCACCATACCATAAACCCCAGCCGATTGCCACGAACGGAATGGCATACGTAACCATCGATGTAAAAAGGATGCCTGCTCTTTTTACCAGCATGTAAAAAAATACCGAAGCGACGGCGGTTCCCATAATACCTAATATAGCGGACGCTCCTGTTGAGACCAGTAAACCGGGCTGTGTGAGCGGTAGCCTGAAGTAACCCGTAAAAACGAGCACCAGCAGGCAGGGTAAAATAAGAAATGCGAATGCTACAGAAGCGATATTTAACGAACCTACATCCTGCAGGTAGCGGCTCACCAGGTTTACGTTTAGTCCATAACATGCCGTGGCAATAATGACCAGGCCGGCGTACGAAATATCGCCAGCGGGAACAGATGCCCCGGACACAAATAACAGGCTTACGCCAAGAAATCCGATGCCGGTACCTGCCAGGCGGGCCAGCGGAACGCGGATGCCAAAAAACAATACGCCTGAGATGATCGTAAAAATGGGTGTCAGGGCATTTAGAATGCCTGTCAACGCGCTTTCGATCCTGCTTTCCGCAACACAAAACAGGAAGGCGGGAAAGAAGCTTCCCAGGAGTCCGGAAAGGAACACCAGGGACAACTTGTTCGAAGGGATTTTTTTAAACTGTTTTACTGCCACTGGAAGCAAAACAAGCCCGCCACTGAGGATGCGGATCGCCGCAACCTGGTAAGGGGTAAGTGTTTGCATGCCAACCTTCATCAGGATAAAAGAACTTCCCCAGATCAATGAGAGCGTACCAAATAACGCCCAGTTTACCAGCCTGTTGCCTGCATCCATTTGGTGGTAAAGGTGGGGGATGGAACTTTGCTGGAAAATTAAATTTATCTTGAAAAAAAATCAACAGGTATGGGTACCATTAAATTAGATAAAATCGACACGCGTGCGCCAAAGGAATTTGATAAGGCAGCTACGAAGGAGAAAACCAGTGATATGCTTACTGAATTAAATGAGTTGCAAAACCTGCTGTATGCGGAAAGCAAACATAGTGTACTGGTTATCATACAGGGAATGGATGCCAGCGGAAAAGACGGCGCGATCCGCAATGTATTCGGGACATTCAACCCGCAGGGTGTTACGGTTAAATCATTTAAGGCGCCCTCTGCCGATGAACTGGCGCATGATTTTTTATGGCGTATCCACCAGCATACGCCGGCGAAAGGCATGATCCAGATCTTCAACCGGTCGCAGTATGAGGACATATTGATTACACGCGTTCATAACTGGATCACCCCGGAGACCGCCAAATTGCGCATGAAAGCCATAAACGATTTCGAACAACTCCTGCAGGAACATGCCGGCACGCACATTCTCAAGTTTTACCTGCACATCTCGCAAAAGGAACAATTCGAGCGTTTAAATGAACGTATCAAAGACCCCACGAAACAATGGAAATACAACGAAAATGACTTCAATGAGTCCGGACTGTGGAACGTCTACCGCGAGATGTATGAAGACTGCTTTGAAAACTGCAATAAGGCGCCCTGGATCGTTGTGCCTGCAGACCAGAACTGGTATAAAGAGCATATTATCGCGACGACCTTACTGGAGACACTGAAAGGGCTGAACATGCAGTTCCCCGGTATTAAAAAGTAGTGGTTCAAAAAATAGCTAAATTGCAGTCGTGACGAATACCACTTATCAAATAAAACTACCGCAGTTTGAAGGCCCATTCGACCTGTTGTTATTCTTCATCGAACGCGATGAACTCGATATTTATAACATCCCAATCACGAAGATCATCAATGACTTCCTGGAATATATACACGGCAGTTCGGCGCATAATATCGAACTTTCCAGCGAATTCATCCTGTTTGTATCGACCCTGATGCGCATCAAGGCCCGGCTTTTGTTACCCCGTAAAGAAATCGACGCCGAAGGAAACGAGATCGATCCCCGCAAGGAACTAGTGGACAAGATCATGGAGTACCGCAAGTTTAAAGAGGCCGCGGCGCAGATGGCGGAGATGGAAGCTGTACGCATGCTGATGGTTAAAAGAGGCAACCTGCAGCGAGACCTCTCATCAATTGGCGAAGACGCCGGCGAAGGCACCGAGATCCAGGCCATCACCCTGTTTAAACTAATGAAGGCTTTTGAGAAAGTGATGAAAAAAGTGCAGGAACGCCAGCACAAACCCGTTCATACGGTCGTCCAGTACAATTACACCATGGAAGAAAGCCGCCAGTACCTCTACAATACCGCCAAAGATGCAAAGACCTGTTCTTTTGAGAAGGTCTTTGAGGCGGTTGACAGCCGCTTGCAGGCTATTTTCATCTTTTTATCGATGCTTGAACTGGTGCAGATGAACTACCTCTCGATTGTAATGGGCGAGGGACGAAACAATTTCCTGGTAGAATTTAACCAGGAAAGGCCTGAAGACGCTCCGGTTGAATTTAATTTTTAATTACCCGAACTGGATGGTCACTTTTTCGTGCATCATTTCGCGGATGGAATCGGCAATAGCTGCTGCGTCAAAATGACATTCCTGTTGCAGCTGTTTAAGGGTTCCGTGCTCTACGATGGCATCCGGAATACCCAGTATTTTAATTTTTGCAGAATAATTGTTTGCAGCCATAAACTCCAGGATGGCGCTTCCAAATCCGCCCACAACGGTACCATCTTCTACGGTAATGACTGTATCGTATTTCTTGAAAATTTCATGTAACAGGTTGGCATCCAGCGGTTTTACAAATCGCATATCGTAGTGCGCCGGATCCAGCCCGTCATTGTTAACTTGACGGATGGCGGCGGATACGAAATTGCCGGGGTGGCCGATGGACAACACGGCGAGGTCACGACCGTCTTTTATTTTACGGCCGGTGCCGATGGGTATCGCTTTCATCTCGGTACGCCAGTTCGCCATCACGCCTTCGCCACGTGGGTACCGGATAACCATTGGTTGCGTCATGGTATCCAGTTGGGCGGTATACATCAGGTTCCTTAACTCTGACTCGTTCATCGGGGCACTTACAATCATATTTGGGATACACCGCATAAAGGCAATGTCGTACGCACCATGATGGGTTGGACCGTCTTCGCCAACCAGCCCGGCACGGTCGAGGCAGAAAATGACGGGAAGGCTTTGAATGGCGACATCGTGCACCACCTGGTC
>JBBSSY010000381.1:0-4167 GCA_038241595.1 Chitinophagales bacterium
CAATATAAACCGCATTCACTTCCGGATCATTGATCAAGGCAGTGGCGTCATCGTACCACCTGGGTACATGGTGCCGCAAAGCATAGTCTTTTGCTTTTTCACCGTCGCGACGCATGACCGCGACGAGTGAAGAACCAGGCACCAGATTAAACGCCGGACCGCTTTTTAATTCAGTAACGTTGCCGCATCCGATGATGCCCCAATTGATATGATTCATAATATGTTATTTTGGGCGATCTGCCGTCAGCGTTTGGCTTTGAGCAGCGGTTTGTCCGGCGTTATTTTCCGGGCGCATTTGCGGAAACAACAGTACATCCTGGATGGAAGGCTGGTTGGTCAGCAACATACAAAGTCGATCGATACCAAAACCGATGCCGGCAGTCGGTGGCATTCCGTATTCAAGCGCGCGCAGAAAATCATAGTCTATAAACATCGCTTCGTCGTCACCGCGTTCCATCAGTTTTGCCTGCTCCTCAAATCGCTCGCGCTGCTCTATGGGATCATTCAGCTCGGAATAGGCATTGGCCATTTCCTTGCCGTTGATGATCAGTTCGAAACGTTCGACAACACCCGGCGTGCTGCGGTGTTTTTTTGTCAGCGGGCTCATTTCAACCGGGTAGTCGATGATAAATGTTGGCTGTACAAAATGATGTTCGGCGGTTGCACTGAAAATCTCATCCACCAGCTTTCCCTTACCCAAACTTTTATCGGCATGGATGCCTAGCTGGTTACACGCTTCTCGCATGGCGTCTTCATCCAGGGCTGAAATATCTATCCCCGCATGCTGTTTAATGGCATCATAGATGGTAATGCGCTGGTAGGGTGCTTTAAAATCGATCTCCTGTTCGCCCATCATGGTTTTAGTGGTTCCATTGGTGCTGAGAGCCACATGTTCCAGCAATTGTTCCGTGGTTTCCATCATCCACAGGTAATCTTTATAGGCCACATAAAACTCAAGTACGGTGAATTCGGGATTGTGGGTGCGATCCATGCCTTCGTTGCGAAAGTTGCGGCTGAATTCGTACACCCAGTCGAAACCACCGACAATAAGTCTTTTTAAATACAGTTCATTGGCAATACGCATGTAGAAGGGCACATCCAGGGCATTATGGTGGGTAACAAAGGGTTTGGCCGCCGCGCCGCCGGGGATGGCCTGCAGCACGGGCGTATCAACTTCCAGGGCCCCGTAGCTGTTTAGAAACTCACGGAAAGCATTGATCATTTTCGACCGTTTGATAAAAGTTTCCTTTACCTGCGGATTTACAATGAGGTCGGCATAACGCTGTCGGTAACGGAATTCGATGTCAGTCACTTCATCGTAGGTTTCGCCGTCTTTCTCCCGCACAACCGGCAGTGGTTTGAGCGATTTTGCCAGAATAGTTAGTTCGGATACATGGATGGATGTTTCACCGGTTTTTGTAGTAAACACGTATCCTTTTACACCAATAATGTCACCGAGATCAATCAGGTGTTTCCATACCTTATCGTAGAGGGTTTTATCTTCACCCGGGCATATCTCGTCACGTTTTATATAAAGCTGGATCTTCCCTGAAGCGTCCTGCAATACGGCGAAGCTGGCTTTGCCCATATCGCGGATGCTCATCATGCGGCCCGCGAGGCATACCGAAGAAAAATCAGCTTTATTCTCGTCTCCTTTGTAGAACTGTTTGATATTGGCGGCGGAATTATTTACGGGAAATAATTCAGGGGGAAAGGCATTGATCCCCGCGTTAGTAAGTTCCTGTAATTTCTGGCGCCGGATGATCTCCTGTTCTGACAATTGAATATTACTCATTGAATGATGTTGAAGCTTTGCTAAAAATGGACTGCAAAGGTAGTAGTTGAGCCGGATATCCTATTGTTTCGTAATTTTCGTCAAAATCTAGTTTGTTCTTATGATCAACGCACACATTAAAGGCATCGGAATGTATGTGCCAGATAACGTTTTTACCAACCAGGATCTGACCGGGTACATGGATACCAGTGATGAGTGGATACAGGAAAGAACAGGCATTACAGAAAGAAGATTTGCTGATCGCACCGGTGAAACGACCGCCACCATGGGTATTAAGGCAGCACAGGCTGCCATAGAAAAGGCCGGACTTACGCCGCGGGATATAGATTTTATTATTTTTGCCACCCTGAGCCCGGATTATTATTTTCCAGGTTGTGGCGTTCTGGTACAACGCGCGCTGAAAATGCGCGAGGTGGGCGCACTCGATATCCGCAACCAATGCAGCGGGTTTGTATACGCGCTGAGTGTCGGCGACCAGTTTATCCGGTCCGGCATGTATAAAAACATCCTTATAATCGGCAGCGAAAAACATTCTTTCGGGCTGGACTTCAGTACACGCAGCCGAAACGTGAGCGTGATCTTTGGCGATGGCGCCGGCGCCGTGGTGCTGCAGGCAACCGAACAGCCAGGCAAAGGCATCCTGAGTACGCATTTGCACAGCGATGGTGAATCGGCCGAAGTACTGGCGATGTTTAACCCGGGCACGCACGCCAACCACTGGGTGCCGGAACCTGTCGCCGAATATGAAGACGCTTCCATCAGCAACATGTTTGTGAGCCACGCCATGATCGACAATGCGCAAAATTTCCCATACATGGATGGCCCGGCTGTATTTAAAAAATCCATCATAAAATTTCCGGAAGTGATCCTTGAGGCGTTGCATGCCAACAAGCTTGGGCTGAGCGATCTTGATATACTTATTCCACACCAGGCAAACTTGCGCATCAGCCAGTTTGTTCAAAAAAAACTAAAACTTCGCGATGACCAGGTGTACAATAACATCCAACGGTATGGAAATACAACTGCCGCATCTATCCCGATCGCGTTGTGCGAAGCGCTGCAGGAAGGGAAAGTGAAAGCCGGCGACCTTGTTTGCCTGGCCGCTTTCGGCAGTGGTTTTACCTGGGCCAGCGCGCTTATCAGGTGGTAAGGCGATAACAATGCTACCATGGAGCGAAAAATTATTTACCTCGTCAATCCCAGGTCCGGTACCGGTCATCCCTCAACGCTGCCAGAGATCATTACCCGGGAGACGCGTAAAAGAAACCTGGACTTTGACATCGTTGAAACAAACGAAGCCGGCGATTACAATTTTCTGCTGCGACGAATCCGGCAGGAAAATATTACTGATGTTGTCGTGTGTGGTGGCGATGGCTCAGTGAACGCGGTTGCCGCGCAGTTGATTGGTGTGGACGTAAACATCGGCATTATCCCGCTTGGCTCCGGCAACGGCCTGGCCCTTACGGCACGCATCCCACGCAGTGTGGTAAAAGCACTAAACATCGTGTTCACCGGGCGGTCCTCGTTTATCGATGGTTTTTATATCAACAACCAGTTTTCCTGCATGCTGTGCGGTATCGGCTTCGATGCGAAAGTGGCGCACGATTTTGCCAAAGAAAAACGCAGGGGTCTCCAGACATACATTAAAAAGTCGGTTACCAATTACTTCCTGGCAAAGGCCTTTCCTTTTGACATTGATGCCGCAGGCAACAGCTTTTCCACGGAAGCATTTTTTATAAGCATCGCCAACAGCAACCAGTTTGGCAATAACTTTACCATTGCGCCGCATGCCAGCCTGAGCGACGGACTGCTGGATATTGTTATCGTTAAAAAAATGAATAAACTAATGCTGCCTTTTACCTTGTTGCGCCATATTACCGGCATCAATGGAAAACAGTTGATTACCGACGCCCTGGAAAAAAAGAACATAATTTATTTCCAGACGCCGGCCCTGACCATTACCAACCTGCAGGAAGCGCCGCTTCATATTGACGGAGAACCAATGACGACAGCTAAACGGTTCGAGATCAGGGTGGTGAGGGAGGCGATGCGGTTGATACATTGAGCGGAGAGCCGAGCGGAAATATTAGCTATCAGCTATCAGCAATCAGAAATCAGAAGAAGGGTATGGGGTATGGGGTATGAGCAAGGAAAATTCTCGAAATACAATGTTCAAAATACAACGCTCAGTATGCAACGCCGGATGTGCAAAAATATAACGTGCTGATGAGTAATCGCTCATGAGAAAGAGCTACAATCTGCCCCGTGTCTTTTATTGAATATTGATTGTTGCGCGTTCAATATTGAGAATTTGTCGTTCCCCATACCCAATACCCTTCTTCTGATTTCTGATTTCTGATTTCTGATAGCTG
>JBBSSY010000382.1:0-4166 GCA_038241595.1 Chitinophagales bacterium
CGCCTGGGAATCGCGGTTGGTAATTTGGGTAGCAATTTTAAGTTGCCTCATGCATGACTGATTTGGTAATAAATAACTTTCTTAGACGACAAAAGTTTCTGAAATATTGCAAATAACTGTTAAATATGGAAAAATTGTCCTATATCTAGTGTCAAAATTACACCTTAAATCCCGTACTTCATAGCGTCAATACAATATAACTGACGAATTAACCAAAGGAATTACGCAAACTAAGGGTTTGCCTGTAGGATGGGTGCAGAATTGGCCGTCGGCTGTCAGCACCCAGTGAGGGGCTATTTGCAATCAGTTTCGTTAGGTTAAGTGGTTAAAAAGAATGTTCCATAATCAATATAGAACGCTCAATAGTTAGTATAGAACAAATTGGCAAGGTTGGAATTTCTTATTGAGCATTGAGCATTGATTGTTGATTATTGATTATTTTCTGAAGTAAACGACATTCAATCCGCATCAGCAATCAGTGCCTCTTGCTTTAAGACCAGCTGAAAATTCGCATTAAAAGCCTCCGACTTCCGCTTACTTCCTCAATAAATAATCTCCTCGTCCGGCAACTTTATTAACAATTCCTTCTTGTTATAGGCTTCCACATGGCCTACAACCTGTGCATCAAGGTTGTACCCCCTGGCCGCGGCAATGATGTTGTCGGATGATCGTTCATCGGTGAACACCTCGAGCCGGTGGCCCATATTAAATACCTGGTACATTTCACGACTGTCTGAACCAGATGACTTTTGTATGAGTTTGAAAATTTCAGGAGGGTCGAACAGATTGTCCTTTATAATACGGAAATCGCTGTGCAGGTACTTCATACATTTCGTTTGCCCGCCGCCGCTACAATGGATCAGGCCATGAATGGCTTCAAACTGTTCCTGCAGGATGGTTTTCATAAACGGCGCATAAGTCCTCGTCGGACTTAAAAGCAAACTGGCGACCGTGGCGGTGCCGCCATTCTTTAAAGGAACTGAATCCTGCAACTCGTTTGATCCAATATATACAACATTATCATTGAGGGTGTTGTCGTAAGAGTTCGTAAACTTTTTTGCGTAGTGCTTGGACAAAACGTCGTGACGGGCACTGGTAAGACCGTTGCTGCCGATACCACTGTTATAGGCCGACTCATAGCTGGCCTGCCCTGAACTGGATATGCCCACGATGACATCGCCTGCCTGAATTTTTTCATTGGTGATGATTTTATCCTTCCGCCAGCGGGCGGTCATCGTGCCGTTCACGGCGATTGTTCGTACCAGGTCACCTACATCAGCCGTTTCACCACCCAGGAAGTCGATGTTGATTCCAAAGCTTTTTAACTGGTCAAAGATGGCTTGCGTGCCATTGATGATTTCTGCAAGCACTTCACCCGGAACGGCATTCTTATTACGGTCAATCGTCGAGGAAAACAGCAATTTGTCATAAATGCCCACACACAACAGGTCGTCCAGGTTCATAGCAACTGCATCCTGTGCAATACCGCGCCAGACCGCATTATCACCCGTTTCCCGCCAATAAAGATAGGCCAGGATACTCTTGGTGCCCGCCCCATCGGCATGCATAATGTTCACCCAATCTGCGTCGCCCACCAGGAAATCCTCATAGATCTTGCAAAATGCATATGGATACAACCCCTTGTCTAGCTTTTCCGTGGCTTTATGAACATCTTCTTTTTGGGGTGAAACCCCGCGTTGCATATAGAGTGACATACTGGTATTAGATTAATGTTTAGCGGGCATTCCCCCGGCACCCGTCCTGACAAAAATACAATTGGAGGGCGAGAAATGATGTATGACTTTTTAAATTACTTTTGCATTTTACAAACAAATGCTCGAGCCCGCAGCGTATGGTTTTCATTGTCTTGACAGGTATCTCCATTTATTTGCCGGGAAGCAACAACTATCATGCAGGTTCACAAGGATATAAATGCCCTACCGGTTTTCCAAAATGCGGTGGTGACCATCGGAACTTTTGACGGGGTTCACAGGGGACACCGACAGATTATCAACCAGCTCAAGGCGCAGGCTGCTGCTGTAGCCGGCGAAACGGTCATTATTACCTTTCATCCCCATCCCAGAATGGTGGTGGGTGCAGCCAGCGATCCTATTTACCTGATCAACACCCTGGAAGAAAAAACGGACCTGCTGGAGAAACAGGGCATCGATCACCTGGTGGTCATCCCGTTTACCACCGATTTTGCCAACCAGTCGGCCACCGAATACATTGAAGACTTTCTTATTCAGAAATTTCATCCACACACACTCATCATCGGGTACGATCATCGTTTCGGCAAGGGGCGGTCAGGCGATTTCCATTTGCTGGAGGCCTACGCAGCTACCTTCCATTTTCACCTGATTGAAATACCGCAACATCTCCTGCACGAGTCGGCAATCAGCTCGACCCGGATCCGGGAAGCAATTAAAAACAACGAAATATTAGTTGCCAATGAATTGCTCGGATACAGGTATTTTTTTGAAGGCACCGTGATGGAAGGAAACAAACTGGGTCGAACTATTGGTTTTCCAACTGCCAATCTCGAAATAAAAGACAAAGAAAAGCTGGTTCCCGGCAACGGTGTGTATGCAGTCCTGGCCGATCCTGGCAGAATCCCGGGAATGATGAACATTGGTATCCGGCCTACCATCGGCGGCACGAAAAGGGTGATAGAAGTAAACTTGTTTGACTTTGACAGCGACATTTACGGCAAGACCCTCCAGATACAACTGGTGCAGTTTTTACGTGCCGAAGAAAAGTTTGCCAACCTCGATTCGCTGAAACAACAACTGCGCACAGACCGAGTTGAGGCGATCAAAGCACTCTTGGAACAAAAATTCTCATAATATTATCTTATACGCCAATTCTTTAAGCAGCGAAGCGTCCGTAGTGCCGGAACTGTTTATGCCAATACTTTTCAGGTTGTATTCATGCAATAGCAACAGGGCACGTTCAACGCCATCAAAAGAGAATTTCTTTACGCTGACCAGGTAATCTTTAATAAAGTATGGAGAAATTCCAAGCGCGGCGGCAACGCCTTTTTCATCCTTACCCGTCACGCTAAATACCATAAAACATTTGCTAAAATAATTATATAGCGATGGCAGGATCATCACCATAGGAAACGCGCGGGGGTTCGTTTCAAAAAACTGTATGATTTTTATCGCCTTGGCCAGGTCACGCTTGCCAAAGGCATCCTGCAGTTCGAATATATTGTATTCTTTGCTGATGCCGACATATCGCTCGACGTCATCTTCAGTAATATTTTTCTTCGCGCCCAGGTTGACAGATAATTTTTCGATTTCACTTTCGATGCGGTTGAGGTCGTTGCCGATATGTTCCACCACGAGCATCAGCGCCTTCTGCGAAATCGTAAAGCCTTTTTTTTGAACGAGCTGGCTGGTCCAGTCCGGCAGCTGGTTGTCGTACATCTTTTTTGTGGCAACATATTCCGTTTTCTCTTTCAAAAATTTTCCAAAACGCGTTTTACCGTCCACTTTTTTTTCTTTGTGGGAGACGATAAAAATGGTGGAAGCCAGCGGATGTTTGATGTAGTTTTCAAGTTTATCCAGGTCTTTCATGTGCTGGGCCTCTTTCAGCAACACAACCTGCTTATCCGCAAACATCGGGTAGCGGGAACAGGCATTTACCACATCGGGCCAGTTGGCATCACGGCCGTAGAAAACAGTCAGGTTGAACGATTTCTCGGATTCAGTGAGGATTTTATGCTCGGCGTAATCAACAACCAGGTTGATGTAATACTCTTCATCACCTTCCAGCCAGTAAACAGGCTTGAAACTCTTTTTTTCCCAACTTGTTAAAATGTTTTCTATAGACATGAATACCGATCGAGTTGCAATATTACAAAATCAAACTACAATAAAAGTATCTGGGCAAATGTGCACCCCGTGTTCCAGACTTAAGCCATGAGGTCATGTTCATTGTACATATACCTCGCTTGAAACCAACGTATTAATGAAGGGTGAAAACCCTGTTTCCACTCAAACAAAATTAAAACTGGCATGATTTTGGAAAAATGGCTTTAATATGCAGGGAAATAATCGTAATTTCTAATCATTTTTCGTTTAATTATTAACTTCTATTAAAACAATACAAAATGAGTACAACCAATTATCCATCCGCCACGACACCGAATGAACCGCCCC
>JBBSSY010000383.1:0-4154 GCA_038241595.1 Chitinophagales bacterium
CCATCCCCGAATGCCGCCAGAGTACCTGCCCGTTTTTAAAAATGATAAAAGTCGGGATGCCTGAAATATTATAGGCCTGCGCTGCCTTCGCATTTTTATCGACATTGATTTTTACCACGCGTACCTTGCCTTCAAGGGCCTGGGCCACCTCTTTGATCACCGGTGCCATGGCCTTGCAGGGTCCGCACCAGTCGGCGTAAAAATCAACCAGCACCGGATTGGGAGAATGAATGAGTTCCTGGAATGCGCTCATAAAATAGGTTTGTATAAAGGTAAGAACAGTTTATAGTTTATGGTTTATAGTTTGTAGTTTATAGTTAATAGTCCGGGATTGCCGATCCAGACACGCCCGCTCCGGTCTTACGCCTCTCTTTCGTTAATTACGGCCCTGGCGCCACCAGCTTCTTCAATCAACGTATCCTCGTCCCAGCTGTTGTCTTCGGTCAGCAACGTGGTTTCACGGTCATTTTTTATAATCAGTTCAAGCTCTTCAGTCATTTCCCGCGCGGTTACGATGTACTGGTCATCTTCGCGGATGGAAGCGAGTTTTTTCAGGCTCTTTTCGTCGTACTTTAAAAAGGTACGGGCCGCGCGTTGCGCCGTGTAAGCTCGAAAGCCTAGAAACTTCATGGCATCCACGTCCATACTCAACTTTCCGACTTCATTTTATGGGTGTCGTGAATGACAAATGGCGGCAGGTACAACATGTTGCAGAAACAGGCAGTCTGGTTGAAGGGCGCCAACAGTTCAGGTATGGTAAAGCGATTGCGACCGGTTTTGGAATATACTTCCCGGGAGCCGCCGCAGGTGATGGCGTTCATAATTTTTTTGTTGGCCAATGCGGTTCCGCCACGCCCGTACGCCCAGCCATGCTCCAGCACCAGGTCCTGCCACTGTTTGATGATGGCAGGTGCACTGTACCAGTAAAAAGGGTGTTGCCAGATGACCAGGTCGTGATCAAGCAACTGGTTCTGTTCGAAATCGATGTCGATGTCAAGATCCGGGTACACCTGGTAGAGATCATGTAGCGTGACATGGTGTAGACCCCTTGCTTGTCGGATAAGTCTTTTGTGCACTCGTGATTTCTCGAGAGCAGGATGTGCAAAAAGTATCAGTATCTTCAACATAATTAGCAGTTGGTTTGACTTCAAGTTAAGCCAGTTTACAGTTTTCAGTTGGCAATTGGCAGTTGGCAGTGTTCAATTGGCAGTTAGCAGTTTGCGGTTTGAAATTTGCAGTTGGCAGTTGTTTTGGCAGAGATCGCTCAGGTTATTTCCATGTCGCCGTCGTGCGCCACTAAGGGGATTCATCCTGGGAAGTTGAATGATCTAAACACACCTGCCAATTGTTAATTGTAAACTGTTAATTGTAAACTGTTAATTGTAAACTGCTAACTGCCAATTGCCAACTGAAAACTGTCACCTGCCAACTGCCTTGTATGATTATTTTAATTAATTTTAAATAAATTAGAATGAGTATTCTGAAATATATCATGAAGCCCTTCGTCGAGTTTAGGGAGGAGCCGGTGCCTGAACCCGGTGCTGCCGGACCTGCAGAGGGAACATATCAAAAACCGGTTACGGTCAGCTATCCCCCGGCAACTCCCGCAGCGGCAATTTCGGGTAAAACCGCCGATGGGGGCGGCGCAACGACTTATACCAAACATTTCGACGACCTGATCGAGGAGGCAAATGCGAAAAACCCGTTGTTCCAGGGAACCGACTTCAAGGAATTTGTTGACAGTAAAATTGATGTGGAAACGATCGCGGATGACGCAACCCGTTATAAGACGGCCTTTAACGTGCTTAAAAGAACCGGCCTCACCAAAGAGCGACTCGTCAATACGGGGCAGGAATACATCAACATCATCGATTTGGATCTGAAGGAATTTGAAAGCGCTTACGTCTCGCAATACAAGTCGGATGTGGCGCAGAAAGAACAGCTGCTTGAACAGAAAGCAACGGAATTAAAAGCACTCAACGAAAAAATTAATGTCCTGAACCAGGAAATCAAAAAGATATCTGGTGAACTGGTGCAAAATAAAGAACGCCTCAACGCCAACAAAAATGCGTTTATGCAGGCCGGTGAAAAAAAACGTAACGAACTGCAATTGGAACTGGAGAAGATAGGCCGCTATTTTTAAACAACAAAAGTTAACTACTTACACATGGCAAACGAATTAATCCCAACTAATTTCGAGATCTCGAAGGGGGATGCAAAAAAGACCTGGGGTTCCATTATGACGTTTATCATCCTGGGCGGGCTGGCGGTGTTATTTTATATCTACGTTCTTCCGTACCTCGTAGCGATGGTTTGGGGCACCATTCAGCTTGTAGTGGGCATCGCGATCGCACTCGTGTTGCTGATGATTTTCACCAACCCGAAATTCTGGCGTGGCATGCGCTACTTTTCCGAGGCCGTTGCGCAGGGCACCCTTGGCTGGGCGATCGAGATGAACCCCTGGAATATCCTGAACCTGCAAATAGAGCAGGCTGAAAAAGACCGTGACCAATTGCGCATCCACGGCGAGAAATTAAAGGCACAGGATTCGTCGCTACAGCTGCAACTGCAGGAAAACGAGCGCAACCTCAGGCAGGCACAGGAAGAGGTAAAGATCTGCCAGGCCAGGCTTGCAAAAAATCCGGATGATTTTGATACCCAGCTGGCGCTGGAGACCTCGGCAACCAATTTCAACAATGCAAAAGACTTTATTGACGCGGTAAAGCCGGTTTCAAATGATGTAGAGAACCTCGTGGTCTTTGCCGACAAAGCATACCGTAAATCAGGCGTGGCACTGATGAATTCGAAGAATACGATCAAGATACAAAAGGCGAAATACGACGCCGTGACTACCGCTTCTGCTACCATGGGCAAGGCTATGAAAGCCTTTACCGGCAATACCGACTTAAACAGCGATGCCGACCAGGCCATCCAGAAAATCAGGCAGGACGTCGCCAACAAGATCGGCGGCATCAAATCCGCCATCCAGATTACGTCGCAGGCGATGAACGCACAGGACCTGAAGGATGCGGCGAAAGTGTCCATCGCCGCCCAAACCGCTACGCAGCTGGATGTAGACCGAACGTTTAATTATTCAGATTCTGTACAATCTTCCGCGGCAGGCATCGAAAATATTGACCAGCGGGAAGATGGCGGAAAAAACCGTTACATGGATTATCTCAAAAAATAAACAACTGCTGCCAGATACATCGTGCAGACTTCATCAAACAATAAACTACACACATGAAAATAAAACCAGCCGGCAAACTCGTCATCTTCCTGATCATCGGGGTTATCGCCTTTTTCCTGATAAAAAAATATGTTCCGTCAACAGCCGCCGATGAACCGAGCGTGGTGATGTCGGAAGATAAAACAAAAAGTACCGATGCAATACCTTCTGGCAAAGATCAACCGGCTGCCTCTAACGGGCAGGCTCAAACGGAGCGTCGTGATTTTAATTATACACCGGAAAAGCCGGTGGACGGAACCCTGCGCGGGGTTGTAGAAGTGGGTGCCTCCGGATTTAATTCTTTCGTGATTAATATGGACAAAGACCGGCGTTGGGAAATTGTTTCCAAGGATTTTGGTGAATCGCTTGCGTATGAAGGCCTGATGACCAGTGATGATATTCGTGCGGGTCTAAAAAAATACCTGGCCGGTATGTTTCAGAAGGGGGTGAACAAGAATAACATGCATTTCGTTATTTCTTCCGGTGCGCAAAAAGAACCAAAGACGAAGCTGATCGCAAATGAACTAAAAAAAATCGGCTACGTAGTTAACGAAGTAACCGCTTCTCAGGAGGCCAAGTTTGCCCTGCGGGCCACGGTACCGCCCTCTTTCGCAGAATCCTCCTTCCTGGTTGATGTGGGCTCTGGCAACACCAAGATCTCCTGGAATGAAAGCGGCAGCCTTAAATCACTCGAATTGCCGGGATCGAAATATTACGCAGATGGCAAGACGAATGATGACATTTACAACCAGGTCAAAGCGGCCGTCGCCGAAATTCCTGAAAACAAGCGTAACGTTTGTTTTATCATTGGGGGCGTTCCCTTTACGTTGGCAAAACAAACGCGGAATGGAGAGGAGCGCTATACCGTGTTAAATACGCCAGGTAGTTATAAAAATGAAGACAAGAAAATGGAGTCTGGATTAAA
>JBBSSY010000384.1:0-4142 GCA_038241595.1 Chitinophagales bacterium
ATAACAACAATGATTAAGGTTGTCGAAAACATCAAGTGTATTTAAGTGAAAAATAAAGATCGAATATCGGACAAATCTACGAGTGGTGATATTTTTCCTGACGAATGATCGTGCACGCACGGTAGACCTGCTCAGCCAGGATCAGTCGCACCAGCTGGTGCGGAAATACAAGTTGAGACAAGGACCACTTGTAATCTGCCCGTTTAAGCACGGCGTCATCCAGGCCATAGGCGCCGCCGATTAAAAATACCAGTTGTTTAACGCTGTCATTCGCACGGGATTGTATAAACGCGGCCAGGCCCTCGGAACTGACGGCTTTGCCGCGTTCTTCAAGTGCCACCAGGTAGTCGTCTTTTTTCAGCGCGTTCAGGATCGCTTCCCCTTCCTTGCGCCGCATGTCGTTTTCAGGCAATGAGCCGGCATTTTTTGCACCTGGGATGACCAGCCAGTTCACCGGGAAATAGTGCCCGATCCGCGCGGTAAAATCCTCCACGCCCGGTTTAACATAGGCTTCGTGCGCTTTGCCGATGGCGAGGAACTGAAATTTCATAAAATTTTTTGTAAATATAGCGCCGAACAAAAAATAGAAAAAGTTATTCTAACTTCCGGTCATGACCGGCAACTCAAACAGGAAGGACGCGCTCATCCTGGTGGCACTTTTTATCACCACCCGCTTGCTCATACAACTAAGGGGGGTGCATTTTGGCTTTGACGCGCTGTATGATTACTGGCAATACCTCGACGTACAAAGCCTCCGACACCACCTGTTGCGGGGGCTTTGGTACCAGCACAGCCAGCCGCCGGTTTTTAATTTGTTCCTGGGAACGGTGCTGAAAATCAGCGGCTCTGCAGCACCGCTGGTATTGCAGGTAATTTTTTTGATGATGTCATTTGTGAATGCCTGGCTATTATTGCTCATCGTAAAACTGGTTACCTCGTCCCGTTCCCTAGCCCTGGCATTTTCTCTAGGTTACCTGGTTAGCCCGGCGACGATGTTGTTCGAGAACGAATTATTTTATACGTCTTTTTTATCCCTGTGGTTGCTGGTGGCGGTGTATGCAGTGGTACTTTTTGAAAGAAGGAAACGCAACATTTACCTGGTGATTTTCTATGCAGCGCTATGTCTGCTCTGTCTTACCAGGAGCATGTATCACATCACCTGGCTTGCCGGACTGTCATTATTTCTCACCTGGTATTACCGCAAGACACCTTTTTTTAAACCTGTTTTTATAAGTGCACTCGTGTCGCTCTGCCTGGTGAGCGGGTGGTATGCAAAGAATGCCGTCATCTTTGGCAAATTTGCCGCCTCCTCGTGGATGGGCATCAATTTTTCCCGCATCGTTTTCCATGACGAAGCGATCACCGATTCTTCCAGCATAGCGGCCATCCATCCGTTTTACCCGATCTCTTATTACAGGAAATATATCACCCGGGACTACGAGCGGTATGCGGGGCTTGATGACCGCGACCTGTTGAACGAAATTAAAAATGACCATTTTGTAAATATGAACCATGCCGGCTATCTCCAGGTATCCGATAAATACATGGCTGCCAGCTGGTCGTACCTGGCAAAACACCCGGGCGCTTACCTGCGGAATATGGGCAAGTCGTTTATCATCTTTTTTACACCCGCTTCGAGTTATTTTAAACTGGAACAAAATGCGGAGCACATCCGGCATTACGACCTGTTGGCGGGTTTCAATCTCTCTCACCTCTCAACGATCGACCGGGAAAAAAAGACGTTGCTGGCGATGGCAGCCATCCCGATGTGCCTGTTATACGCGATAGTATTCATTTTTATGGTACGGCGCGGAAAATGGAACGCCGCCAATGTTTTTATTGCGACTACTATCGGGTTTACTTTTATTGCGGGTACGTTGCTGGAATATGGCGAGAATATGCGGTACCGTTATGAGATCCAGCCCTTGTTCTTCGTGCTGCTTTCACAAGTGTTAAATCATAGAAATCGTGGCATGCATGCTGAAACAAATTAGCTGTTATTATAATCTTTTCTATCAACCTGTTGTATGAGTTTATCCGATTACAAGAAAAAGCGCTCTTTCGATAAAACACCGGAGCCTGCGGCAAAACAAAAGTCGTCTGCTAAGGCGCTGCGTTTCGTGGTACAAAAGCATGACGCCTCGCACCTGCATTACGATTTCAGGCTGGAGTTGCGCGGCGTACTGGTGAGCTGGGCCGTGCCAAAAGGTCCTTCCATGAATCCCAAAGACAGGCGCCTGGCGATGAAAGTGGAGGATCATCCTTACGATTACCGCACATTTGAAGGCATTATACCCAAGGGCAATTATGGCGCCGGTACCGTGATTGTATGGGATGAAGGTACCTATGAACCAGCGGGGTCCATGGGTGCCGATCTTAAAACCATTGAGAAAGCACTCAGTCACCAGTTACAGCTGGGGCACCTGAAAATTGTTTTATCCGGTACAAAATTGAAGGGTGAGTTTGCGCTCGTACATACAAAAAATGGCGAAAGCGATAATGCCTGGCTGCTGATAAAAAAAACGGATGAGTTTTCAGTTGCAACCGATATTACGAAGCAGGATAAATCCGTTGTCACCGGGCAAACCATTGAACAGGTCGCAAAAACGAGTACCCATGAGTGGGAGAGTAACCGAACATCGGACGGCAAGGTAAAGCCGGAAAAGAAATCGGCACCTGCTAAAAATTCAGCCCCGGCGCCGGGTGCCAGTTTGCAACGCTTTTTTGAGATGGGTGTGAAGCAGGCGGTGCCACAGGCGCTGAAGCCCATGCTGGCGACGCTTGTGAAAGAGCCCTTCGATGGCGCCGACTGGCTGTACGAAGTAAAATGGGACGGCTACCGCGCCGTTGCGACGATGGTAAAAGGAACAGTGACCCTGCATTCGCGCAATAATTTATCATTCAAAGAAAAGTTCAGTGACGTGACCAAAGCACTGGAGCAATGGCCGGTTAATGCGGTGGTGGATGGAGAAGTGATTGTGCTGAATGAGAACGGAATATCTGATTTTCAATTGCTGCAATCCTGGCAGCATGCACGCTTCGGTGAACTTGTTTATTATGTGTTTGATGTTTTGTGGTTGGAAGGATATAACGTGATGCAGTTGCCGCTGTTCGAACGAAAAGAACTACTCCGGCAGATTGTTCCTGCCGAAAGCATTATCCGATACAGTGACCATATTGAAGAAAACGGCAAGGCGTTTTTCGAACTTGCGCGGAAGGAAGGGTTGGAGGGCGTTATGGCCAAAGAAAAAAACAGTGAATACCACCCCGCGGTCAGGAGCCAGCAATGGCTCAAGATAAAAACGCACCAGGTGCAGGAAGCGGTCATCGCCGGTTATACCGAGGCGCGCGGCAGCAGGAAACACTTCGGTGCATTGATACTGGGCATATATGTAAATGGTGTTTTTACCTACATTGGCCATACTGGTTCAGGTATGGACGATAAGATACTGACCGACTTGTACAAAAAAATGGAGCCGCTTATAACCGCTACCTGCCCCTTTGTAAAAAAGCCAAAGACGAATATGACCCCCACCTGGGTGTTGCCAAAACTGGTCTGCGAGGTCAAGTTCCAGGAATGGACCAAAGATAATCTGCTGCGCATCCCGATCTTCCTCCATTTGCGGACCGATAAAAAAGCAAGCCAGGTGGTGAAAGAAAAAATTATGGACGTACAGGCCCTTCTGCAGGAAGAAAGCAAAGGATCTGAAAAGAAAAAAGTGGCCAAGGCAACAAAGACACCGGTGCCGGTTGCCACGAAAAAAACTGCAGCAAGATCAACGGCATCAGAAGATAAAACCGTTCAACCGCTGCTAGACAAACATGAAAAAGAAAAACAGTTAATTATTAACGGGCATGAACTAAAGTTTACGAACCTGGATAAAATCTACTGGCCGGTTGAAAAATATACCAAGCGCGACCTTCTGAATTACTATCAGCAGGTAATGCCCTTTATTTTACCCTATATGAAAGACCGCCCGCAATCGCTAAACAGGCACCCGCAGGGCATTACCGCGAAGAGTTTTTACCAGAAAGATACCAAAGACAAGGTGGCGGACTGGCTGACCAAATACCAGTATTTCAGCGATTCCACCGGTGAAACGAACGAGTACCTGGTATGTACAGACGAAGCCAGCCTGTTG
>JBBSSY010000385.1:0-4142 GCA_038241595.1 Chitinophagales bacterium
AACGCAACGATCAATAGAATAAAAATATGGATCGGGCCTTTAAGCAGGTTTACAAAAACTTCCTTCCCGGTTTTCCAGGAAGGGTTATGCAGCAAGCGGAAGAGGAAGCCGGCAATATACGTGGCCAGGTAACGCCGCAACAGCAGGATAAACAATATAGCCACTACAAAAAAAAGGTAATCCTGCACGGTGTTATCAAGTATCACATACTGCAATATTGAACGCATATTTATTCCTTAGGTAGGCACAAAAGTAGGGGTTTATAGGGCATAGACGCTGATGCTGCCGTTTTTAAGACAGTATAGCAGGTTGCGCGACAATTTCATTTTTGTGACCCCGGCCAGCTGCTGCGGAAACGCCTGTTCTTTTAAAGAAAGTGTACCCGGCTGGTACTGCAGTATGGTGGTTCCTTTTCGGCCGAAGATGATGCCGTCGACGACCTGGAAATCGTCCCACGCGAGCAGCGCCACTTTGTTACGAAGGGTCAAAAAATAGTCAAAGATAAAAACACCTTTTGCCGGGTCGTAGAGGTATAACAGTTTTTCCTGGTCGATAATCTGCACGGGTGATGGGTTCAGCCCCAGCACCACCCGGAAATCCGCCGACTGGTCGAGCACGATGCCTTCGGTATCGAGCCGTTTCAGTTTCGCCTCCTGCTGGTCGTAGATCCAGATGCCGTTGTCGTATGACTGGCTGATGGCCGGCACCTGCAAGATATTCAGTTTGCGCAAGTTCAGGGTGGTGCGCATATTGAGCAGCCTGTCGAGCACCACGATGTTGCCATAACTCTTGTAAAAAAGCAGGAGTTTCAACGGGTTCGTTGCATCGATAAAATCCAGCTTGCCGTATTGCCGCACATTGTTAAATACGGCAATGGAATCGCCGCGGGCACTCATTTTCTTGAGCTGGTTGTTGCGATCGAGCGTAAGCACATTGCCGAGGTTGTCGATGGTAAAATCAACGATGTCACCGCGGAACCCCGATACTTGTCGCAGCGTATCGGATTGCGCGAGAACCCCGGATGTTAACATAACGAACAGTATGGTTACCAGCGAAGTTCTCATGCCGGGTGGTATTTCAATACAAGCGACTCCCCGTCAAAAACGGCATAACTATCATACCTGATCCAGTCGCCGAGGTTAACATAGCGGCTTTTATCATTCAGTGGGAAATCGAGCGGCAGGTGCCGGTGGCCGAAAATAAAGTAATCGTAGTGCTTTTTCTCCAGCACCTCTTTGGCGTAGATGATCAGCCATTCTTTGTCATCGCCTAAAAAATGCGCGTCAGACTCGCCCGTGGACTGTCGGCTTTTGCGGCTGAAGTAGTTGGCGAGTCCCATACCGATGGAAGGATGTAAAAAACCAAATAACCACTGGCACACAGGGTTGCGGAAAACCTTTTTGATGAACTTGTAGCCGCGGTCGCCGGGACCTAAACCGTCGCCGTGTGCCACGAAAAACGTCTTACCATTGAATTCGTAGGTTTTCGATTCGTAGTACACCGGGATATTAAGTTCCGACTCGAAATAACCGCTCATCCACATGTCATGGTTGCCAACGAAAAAAGAGACGGGGATGCCGCTGTCGGTGATATCGGCCAGGGTGCCCAGGATGCGGGTGTACCCTTTAGGAACAACGGTTTTATATTCATACCAGAAATCGAACAGGTCGCCGACGATAAAAATATGCGCCGCATCTTTGGCGGCCTCGCGCAAAAAGGCCACGACTTTCTTTTCTCTTGCCAGGCTCGAGGTAGCATTTGGTGCGCCGAGATGAAAGTCGGACAGGAAATATATTTTTTTACCAGGCGCGAGGGTCATGGGTGCGTTTAGTGCGCCCGGCAAAGGCGGAAGATGTCAGAAGTATATTGCTGTAAAACAGGCATGTGACAAAAATAGCAAGAAAAATCGAACTTATCCTATCCCCTGTTCTCGAGTAACCTTTCGGCATGTCGCACGACAGCGGGGAGAGCCTTTGCACTCAGTACATTAGTAATTTAAAAGTCCAATACTTACGTCCACCAGTCTTTCATAAATACCATGTTGGTTGAGTTTTTATTCGGTGTCGAGCCATACAACTTTTTGCTCCGACTTATGATTTTGTCCAATAATGTCCCTGTATAATTCCGGTCGCCTTGCTTTGATATATCTGTGTCCACCTGCGTGAATAAGTTTTTCAGGTGTAATTGTTGCTGTTACAAAACTGTCGTCAAATGAACGGCATTCAGCTACAACGTCACCAAAAGGGTCAATAATCATTGAACAACCATTTTTTAATTGGTCATCGTCCATACCAATTGGGTTTGAAAATACAGCATATATTCCATTGTCGTAAGCTCTTGCAGGCAACCATTTCATTAACCAATCTCGCCCTTTCATTCCGTCAAATTCTAATCGCAAGGAAGTCGGGTCAGCTTCGCGATTTTTCCAAAGTTTGGGGTCGACAAAACCTGCACCTGGTCGAGTAGAAGGTGTACACATTGTAACGTGAGGCATGAAAATTATATTTGCTCCAAGTAATGTTGTGGCTCTTACATTTTCTATAACATTGTTGTCATAACAAATTAGGATACCACATTTCCATCCTTGAATTTCAAAAACGCAATACTCTTGTCCCGCTGTCAAAAAGGGATTAATGAAAGGGTGTAATTTTCTATACTTTGCGATTAGTCCATTTTTATCAACACAGACATAGGCTTTGAATAAAGTATCATTTGTATCTTTTTCAAAAAGCCCTGCTAAAATTGTTATGTCAAATTTGTTTGCAATTTCTTTTAGTTTTAAAATACTTCCTCCTTCTGGAATGAGTTCTGCTAAATCAAGCATTTGTTCTTTTGTAAGTTGTCTTGCAAAAGTATATCCCGTAATAGAACATTCGTGAAATGCGATTACGTCAGAACCTTCCTCAGATGCTTTCTTTGATAGTCTTTCAATAACAGAAAGGTTATAGCCCTTGTCGCCACTTTTATGCTCAAATTGAGCCGTCGATATTTTTAATTTGTCCATCTGTAATGTTGTTTTAGAATTGCCACCAACGTTTTAGCGTTGGCAATGTGGCGGTATTCTGTGCTCTAATGCTAATTTATATCAAAGAAGCTGATTTCTTATTCTATTGCTTATCGTTATTCGTCTGCCAATCGAAGCTGAGTAGCGAACAAAAAGCTTAGAATACATTCGTTGCACCGTCATATTGCCGTGTTAGGCGTAATTAGTCACGTAAGTTCTGCTTCAGATCCATTTGATCATTAAGGATTCTTAAAATCTCAATTCTTGTTTTAGTATTTAGGTAAAAGACTATATGCTTTGCAACACGAAAACCTTTTAAGTCTGTTTGTATGTCGTCGTAATTTCGTCCGTTTTCGGGGTGTCTTGCGATTTCAGCGAGGCCATCAATAAGTAGTTGGTAGTATTTGTCCGCCTGACTCTCTGACCAAACCTGAAAAGTGTAATCCCAAATACTTGTAAGGTCAGCGACCGCTTTATTCGTCAGTACATATTTAACCACGTGCGCGCCCCCTTGATTTCAACTCAGCTAAATGGCTTCTAGGATTGAAATCGATTGCGATACCGCTGGCAATCCCTTCGTTGATAGCTTTCTTCAAAGCGGCAGATTTATTTTCCTCTTCTTCTAATAGACGTAATCCAGCACGGATAACCTCACTGGCATTCTTATAGCGACCAGTGGTAACGCTTGACTCTAGAAAGTCTTCAAAATGCTCACCAAGGGAGACTGAGGTATTGCGACCCATAATAAAATCTTTCAAGCAAGTTACCAAATTTTGGTAACATTGAAAACATCTGGGGATTTTTACAATTACGCTTAACGAGCAGGGCTTTATGCTGGTTGGGAATTGGTATTCCTTCTGCCCATAACCGCTGCTGAGTGAAAATATGTTGATGAAGGTAAGTACAAATGCTGATAGATATTCGTCTGCTGGAACTGAAGCTGGGATTTGCAATTGGTTGATGTTACAATGTCATGCCCAACTTGCATAAAACCCAATGTTGAACTAAACCTACGGTAGCCTTCTTCTCCACAAGAGTCATAAATTTATCTAATTATTCATCATTATTAAACTGTAATTTATGGCAACAAAAAAAATTACCTGAGGACTTAAGGTGGAACAAATTTCTGAACCAGGCC
>JBBSSY010000386.1:0-4135 GCA_038241595.1 Chitinophagales bacterium
CCCAGGGAACAATCGGTACCGAGTACGGCAACGACGGGTGTCTTTAATTTAAAAATTTCACCGGTCCAGAAATGGAGCTCACCGCGTTTCTTTGGTTTACGGATATCCGTTAACGTTACCTGGTGCAGCGCCGCGAGTTCTTCGATATCTTCCCGTTCAGAGAGGTAATCGTGCAACCCGTTTACGATCGATACGCCATGCCGGATGGCGGTAACGACGTCTTTTATCATTGAATCGGGAAAAATGCCACCATTGGTAGCGACGCCAACGATGCAGTAAGCCGGTTTCAACGCCAGCGCTTCTTCCACGGTGGCATATATGGGAATATCTCGGTGTTTACCGTCGAGCACTTCACCGGCGTCCCTACCCTGCTGGGTGTCATCTACAACTGCCAGGATCTCAAAACGGCGGCTCTCGCGGATAAGCCCATGCGCCGTTTTCGCATCGACGGTGTCGAGGATGCCGGCTGTTAGGATAATTGCTGTGTCCATATGTGTGAATCATTTTCAGTTTGCAATTTGCAGTTGGCAGTTTTGAAAAGCAAACCAAACAATTGCCAACTGCTAACTGCAAACTGCCAACTGGAAATTGTCTCCCGGTTTTATTTTAAATAATCGTACATATATCTTGACACAGTAGACAACAAGTCGGTCGCTACCTCGTGATCGGGAATGCCGTTTGACAATAGCACGACTACATATTTTCGCCCGTCAGGCAGGAAAACAATGCCCGAGTCGTGGCAGATGCCCGGCAGGCCGCCGCTCTTGGTGGCCGTCTTTACCCCCGCAGGCAGTTTTGCCGGGATGATGTTGCGGAAATATTGTGCCATCAGGATGTTGATCATAGAATCGCTGGCCGCCTTGCTCACGAGCTTGCCGGCAGCGAGTTGTTCGAATACCAGCATGAGATCGTAGGCATTCGTTGTATTGTTCATGCCGAGGTCGAAGGCTTTGTCATCTTCCACGCCGCGCAGCACTTTCATCTGATCTGCGCCGATGCTTTTCATGGTGGCCATTACGTTTTTGGCGCCAACGAGGTCGATAATGATATTGGTAGACAGGTTGCTGCTTTTTGTGATCATCCGAAACAACAGGTCCGACACCGGAACCTTTGAACCGATGATGCGATAGAGTTCATGTTCGCTGTCATCGAGGCTGTCCATACTGAACGAACTGTCGTCGACGATGCTGGTAAACGTATTTTTTACGAGGATGGGATCGCTGAGTGAAAGTTTACCAGCCGCCGCCTGTTTGTAGGTCTCGATGAGTACCGGCGTTTTCATGGTACTCGCCGCGTGAAAACTGTCATGTTCGTTCATGAAGAACGTTTTGCCGGTTGCCAAATCTTTCAGGGCAAATGCGAAATGAGCCGCCGGGAATTTCGCGAACTCGGTGCTGATGGCGGCACGCAGCGCAGTGGTATCGTGGATCTTCGGGAACACGGCAGGAGTCAGCAGCATGTCATCGAAATAAATCGACGACTCCGGGTCTGTGACTTTCATCGTGATGTGATCGACGTTGCCATCGGGCCGCAGGGTAAACTGCACTGCGGCGTCTGCGTTTTGTCCATTGTTGCGAAAATGGGCCGTAAAGTTATTATACTGGAAATATTCCAGGTCGGCCACAAAGGTCAGTGAATTGGAAAACCGCATCACCAGCCCGCTATCTTCTTTTTTTATGGTGATATTGCCGATCAGCGGCTCATTAAAAGTACCCGCATATTTTTCCAGTGGCAGGGATGGTTTGTCGAGCGAGTCTTTTTTAATGACATAATTTTTCCTGCGGACGCTGTTTCGCGCCAGCGACGAATCGAGGATGGACTTGTAACCACCCAGCCAGTCGAAGGTTTTGTTCTGCATGTAGTAATCCATGACGTGGTAGAGGATCGACCAGTACGCACCGGTGGATGTCTGGTTCGTGAGCACGCTGACACCGAGTTTCAGGTCAGGGATCATGATTACCTGTGAAACAAAACCTTTCAGCGCACCGCCATGGCCGATCACTTTGTATTTTCCATAATTGTAACTCCGGAAGCCGAGGCAGTAACCCCAGAAATCCTGTTGCGACGGCTTGAGGGCAGCCGGCACCTGGTCGATCGGCATCGGCCGAACCATTTTCCAGAGTTCACGTGTGGTAGCCGGTTGAAAGATGCGGTTTTGCAATGGTGTTCGTCCCGAGTCTAGTTGGGTGATCAGCCAGTTGGCCATATCTGAAGCGGTTGATACGATGCCGCCGGCGGGATCGCTGGCATCGCCAATCGCCAGGTCGACAAAGTTGTCTACGGGGCGGATGCTGCCGGCATTGCGGTTATGCGCCACCGCTACATTCGTTTTGGTTTTCAACAGCGAAAAGCGTGCGATGCTTTCATTCATGCCCACCTTGTCGAAGATCCTTGTCTTGATGAAATCTTCCGGGCTGATGCCTGCAATCGCCTGGACCACTTCGCCCGCGGCGAGGTATAACACGTTGTCGTAGGCATAATCGGTTCTGAAAGGATGGGCCATCGGCAACAACGGCAATTTCTCGAGGATCTGCCGGCGGCTGTACAAGGAGGGTGGAAATAACATCACATCACCCGCATACGCACGTAAACCGCTCTGGTGCACGAGCAGGTCACGCACCGTCAGGTTCATGGTGATGTAGGGATCGCTCATCCGGAACCAGGGTAAAATATTGACCACCGGTTCCTCCCACGTTAATTTCTTTTCTTCCACCAGCATCGCCAGTGAAGTCGCGGTAAAGGCCTTGCTGTTGGATGCGATAAGAAAAAGGGTATTGTTATCCACCGGGTTGTTTTCGCCCAGCTTTTTGACACCGTATCCTTTTGCCAGCAACACTTTGCCATCGCGAACGATAGAAATGGCCATGCCAGGCACCTGGAAAGTTTGCATCACCTTGTTAATATACGCATCAAGACCGGGGGGCAGCGCAGCAATTTTCTGCGCCATGACAACCCCGCCCATTAACAAACAGGCAACAACACCCGCAACATATTTTCTCATAAATCGATCTTTACATAAAATTCATCGGCCCTGGTTTGTTCATCCGCTGCTTCTTTTTCTTTTTTAGCTTTTGCGAGCAATTTTGACAGGTTTTCATGCGCCTGTTTGGCCACATAAGAATCGGGGAACGAACGGGCGGAACGGGTGAAGAGCTTAATCGCCTGGCGCCGCACAGCCGTGTCTTTGCTGTTCTGCATGGTTTCAGCCCGTTTGAAATCATTGTACCACTCTTTCGCTTCGGGTTTCATGCGTTCGGCTTCCTGGAACACCTTAAACGGTGGCAACTGGCGCGGGATAATTTTGGCCGTAACCGGTTTCACGGGCTGTGAAAAAAATGCCTCCAGTGCATGGGTATACGCTGTGGCCTCATCGATGTTATGCGATTCCTGTTTCAACAGCAGCTCCTCTTCGCTGTTTGAGAAAAAGGACGCCTCCGCCAGTACCCCCGGGATGCCATACGTATTGCGCAATACAACGGCGCCGCTATCTGGAAAGATGGTGTAATCGGAAACGACGCTGACGGGCGTTTTACGTTTGAAATAATCTCGTTTGAAAGCGGTAGCAATGTCTTTGCCCAGGGCGATGCCCGCCTGGTTTTCGGAGGCAGCGCCGTGGAAGTAGATGATGGGGAAGTTGACGGCGCGGTCTGCCGTGGCATTGTGGTGGATGCTTAGGAATAGATCGACCTTGTTTTCCTGTGCCGTTTTCGCGCGTTGCAGCAGCGGCACGAAGGTGTCGTCGGTGCGCGTCATGATAACGGTTGCGCCCTTTTTTTCAAGCATGCTTTTCAGCAGGAAGGCCACGCGCAGGTTGATCCATTCCTCCCGTTCGCCGTTTAAACCTACCCGGTAGTTATCGGTGAGGGCCGTACCGCCATGGCCTGCGTCAATGCAGATTTTTTTACCCGCCAGTGGTGACTGCGAAAATGCGTGGGAGAAGAAAAAAAGGCAGGCGATAAAAAAATAGTAACGTATATGCATAAGTGCTTTTTAAATTTTATTATATCGAAATCAGATGATCGTACACCATTCTTCTTCCCCATACCCCCTACCCCAAACCCCCAACCGCTACTCTGATTGCTGACTGCTGAATGCTGAAAGCTATTTAAACATACCCACAAAAAAAACCCCCACC
>JBBSSY010000387.1:0-4135 GCA_038241595.1 Chitinophagales bacterium
GAATTATGCCGTTTCAGTACCAGCGTATTTGCCAGCGCACTGATTACTTGTTGAATGAAGGTCGAATGGTGCGGATCGCCATTTTTTGTCAACCGGATCCGGAACGACCGGTATTTAATATTGATCGAACCAAACGCGAGGTCTTCCCGGCCGACCATACGCAAAAATGCTGAATCCAAAACTCCTGAAGCGATGCTGATATTTATCAGCGGCACCAGCATGGGATTTAGCGTCGACAGGTCCGCACCCTTGATATGAGCCGTTAATAAAAAGCCCTTTAATGAATCGGTATACGATTCATCAAACTGCAGCCGAATCGCGATCGAATCCATCAGTTTCGCCTGTAAAGCAATCGACAACGAATCGTTGGTCGTAAAAGCGCCGTTTTTAATATTTTCAACCGATCCATTTATTTGCGTTAGCAATACCGTGCCCTCTTTGCGCGACGTCTTGTTTTTCTCCCGGTATGCGATCGTTCCGTCCTTTATCGCCACGTTGGCAATTAAAATCGGCCGTTCGAAGTTTCGGATCATGGTCACCGGGAATTTTCTTACTTTAACCGTCGGTGAAAACGGCGGTTTCTTATCCCGAAAAACCTCTAATACCGGGTTTGTAATCGCAACGCTGTTAGCGGCCAGGGATCCGTCCTGCTCAAAACGGGGCAAGTCGAAGCCGTTGACTTCAATGGCTCCGGTTTTTGCAGTGATATAATCCAGCTGGTAAGGCGCATGGGCCATCACCGAATCGAGCGGCTGCGTAGGATGAAAAATTACTGAATCAAGCTGTAAGTTGCGGTTGCGGTTGCTGTACCGGGCATTAAACCATTGAACAGTATTGGTACTATCTGCGTACTCACCGTGAGGTACCAAGAGCCAGGCGCGGCTGTTTTCTTGTAACAGTTGTTTCCTGTCAAGCAGGTTATCAGAAGACAGGTTGAGGCCACCCAACGATACCTGTTGAAAATGCAGCCTGGTTGCCACTGTGCCAAAGACGATGCCGGATGTGTCGCCGAGCAACAACGAATCGACCGATCCGCGCCATTTTATCCTGCCATTATTATTTGCCGCGTACAGGTTTGACAAATTAATATTAATTGTTCCCCGCTGAATGCCGACCGTATCACCGAACGGTTTTACCAGGGTTGCGGTCTGCGTATTTACGTGCATAGCAGCTGCCTGCACGCCAGCTGCTGACAATACCAGGCCGCTCGCAGTAACAAGGCCCCCGGCGGATTTCGGCACGTTGATGGTCGTAAGCCCATCATCGCGGAAGGTCGAGATGTTAATATCGGCCTCAAGGGCCACCAACCGGTCGATGCGGATGGGACGGCTTGTGCTTATTAGGGAGTCTCGAGGCGCTGCTGTCGTGTCTCGCTTATTCATCCGGATCACCGGGGCATTTGCTGACACATCGCTGAGGTGGAAGTCGCCTGCAAAAAGTTCGTTCAGGTCGACTGTAAATCCAACATGCGGCGACCGGATATGGAGCGAGTCGTGCCCCTTCAATTGCCAAATCTCCAGGCCGTTCAACAATGATGGCGCGGCGCCAAATACGTCATAAGTATCGGCCTTAACGTCCAGTGCATTGCCTTTTACGGCCAACGAATGCCCGGCAAGGTGAAAGCCATCCACACGCAACGGGGCATCGCCATCTTTTAGCAGCGAGGTGGCGTTCAGGGCATCGATATAAGTAGAGAAACTAGTATTAGAACCATCCGCGACATAGAGGCGGGTATTGCGCCCTTCGATATTCCTTAACTGAATCGTCCCCTGGTCGGCCCCTATTTTATTCGGCACCGGCAGTGTTTTCAACGTAACAATGGCGCTTTCCCAGCCTATGCCGTCCACATCAATATTTTCCGCATTGTCATCCAGTTGTAGGTTATTGATGTACACCGTGTTCACCGTGGCGTTTATCTTCCCTCCTTTTCCGGAAACCGAAACCCGGTCCGCATACACCACGTTATCCGGCGTAAAGCGGGCATTTTCCAGCGAAGCGGTAACCCCTTTCAACGTAAGCACACCCTTCGAAAACGACAGTTTTTCCACCGACCGGCGCAGGGCTTCCTTGTTGGTAGAGCCTAAAAATTTATTACTCAGAATGTTGAAATCAAGGTGTTCCACATTAAAAGCCGTAGTCGGTCCCAGCTGCATGTTAACCCTCCCATTGCGAACCGACACGTTGTCGAGCGCCAGCAGGCTGTCGAGATTCTGCAGCACCGCGAAAAGATTTAGCTTTTTGCCGGTCTTCATTCTTTTATTCCGGATGAAATTAATGACCGGCGATTCAAGCAACGCCTGGTTTGCCACGAGATTCTGTTCAAAGATCAGCTGGTACCAGTTCAGTGCCGACAATTCGAAATAGGGTACCCTGATCGAGACTTCATTGCGGGTATTGTGTTTGCCAGGGGTGTTATGGATCTCGAATTGGTTCAACGCGATCCGGCTGTTTAAAAAGGTAAGGCTGTCGAAACTGACCATCGACGAGCTGTCTTCATTGTACAAGTGATAATCACGCAACGTCATATCAAAACGCCGGATGGCTACCGGGTGCAGCAAGCTGGGGTTGATGCGAAAACCATGTACCTGGAAATTGTCTTTGTTTGAATTGAAGAAGGATTGTTTCGTTTTTCCGTAAATGTCGAAATGTACCCCGGCATTTTGCACACCAACATAAGCGAGGTTCAAGTTACCTGTCAGTTCACGGATAATTTTATCTGCATCCGGCACCTGTTGTGTACCCGTCTGCAAATCTGACCGGTACAGGTTAACATCAAACAGGGGGTTGTCACAAATCACCGTGTCAGCCCTGATCATATTATTATCAGACATGGC
Organism: Chitinophagales bacterium; assembly: GCA_038241595.1. Lineage (GTDB taxonomy): Bacteria > Bacteroidota > Bacteroidia > Chitinophagales > Chitinophagaceae > JADCRZ01. The sequence continues at coordinate 2,835 of JBBSSY010000387.1, forward strand.
GGGAAAATCCACCCCGCTTAGGAAAAGCGTTTTAAAGAACACCTGGTAGTTACTTTTTGACGTGTCGGTCGCCCGGGCCGTAATCGTGCAACTGTCTATCTGGATCCGCTCTCGGAACAACTGTAATTGAAACGCTTTGAAAGACAGGCGGTGCCTGCCGCCTGGCAGCGCAATGTCCTGGTCGGAAGTTCTCAGATCAACCGTGTAATCTTTTTTCTGGAAGAGATAGTCAGGCCCGACTTTCATGGGCTTCCGGGCGAGATCGAAGTATATTTTTGATACAGTAACCCGTTCAGCGCCAGGTTTCATTTTATTGATGAGGCTGATGGCGGCATTGTTAACCACTATCCGGCGCACCGAAAACTGGTTGATGGCATCAAGCGTCGATTTGTACATTTTTCCCATTTCCTGTGGAATGGTTAATTCGTCCTGGATAGCAACATGTGCCGTATCTCTCCGCCATTGCATCACCTCGATCACCGGGTTGTCGAGACGGAGTGAATCGAGGTAAAGTTTCTGCCGGAAGAGCAGTGCCGATAAAGAACCGATACGCAGCGAAATTTTACTAAAACTTACGTGGTAGGTGATTGGCTGGTTTACACTATCCGTACTCAACAGGTCCGCCTCCTGGATCAGCAACCGTTTTGACAACAGGTTTAGTTCGAGCCGGGAAAGTGTTAGCTTGATCCTGCCTTTGGACTGAAAATATATGTATTGAGTCAGCGCGCGACGCGCGTTGTGGACGAACCAAAGGTGCATGGCAAAAACAAGCAGGGTGGTCACGCCTGTAAAAATCAGGATCCAGGAACGAAATCGACGACGTGGTGTTGCGCGGTTAGCTGCCATGTAATAGTCAATACTTTATCACCATCAAAGGAATTGGAAAGCCATGCCTCCATGCCATGCTAAAGTAAACATATTCTAGTCAATGCACGCATAATGAATCCGCATCAACGATGGTTTTTTGTCTTGAACTGTGATTCATGTGATTAGTTGATGGACTATGATGCTTCCCGGTAAGAAACTTTCGGCATCACTGAAAAGTTGCCGCTACTATCGGTTCTTATTTGTCTTGAACTGTTCTTTGAATGATTAGTTGATGGACTATGAGGCTTCCCGGTAAGAAACTTCCTGCAATACTGAAATGTTGCCGCTATCAAAGGTTCTAATTTGCAGGGTAGTGATTCTGTACCGGGAGGAGACGTTGAATGATTACTTACCTCATAGTCCATCAACTAATCATTCAAATCACAGTTCAAGACAAACCTGATTAGTTGATGGACTATGATGCTTCCCGGTAA
>JBBSSY010000388.1:0-4129 GCA_038241595.1 Chitinophagales bacterium
AAAATTTCCCTGCTTCCACCGCAAATCCCCTCCCCGTCTAAATACGCCTTCTTCTTGTTATCTTGCGCGCACCAACTGATTACCTTTAAATTTTACGTATGTCTCCAGCAGTCTTGCTTTCGTTTGTGATCGGGTATTTTTTAATGTTGATCCTGGTTTCATATTATACATCGAGGAATTCTTCCGACAACTCTACATTCTTTATTGCCAACCGCAAGTCGAAATGGTACCTGGTTGCTTTTGGCATGATCGGTACGGCGCTGAGTGGTGTCACGTTTATCTCGGTGCCGGGTGAGGTTGGCGCCCCCAGCGGCGCCCAGTTTAAGTATTTCCAGTTTGTCCTCGGCAACGCCGTGGGTTATGTGATTGTCGCGACCATCCTGTTGCCTTTGTATTACCGCATGCACCTTACGTCGATCTATGAAGTGATCGAACGAACCGTGGGGAAGGTGAGTTATAAAACGGCTGCGGCGATTTTCCTGCTTTCACGCACCATCGGTTCAGCCTTCCGGCTCTACCTGGTGGCGATCGTTTTACAGCGCTTTATTTTCGACTCAATGGGTGTTCCATTCTGGCTGACCATCGTCATTTGCCTGGCCCTCATCTGGGGGTATACATTTAAGGGCGGATTGAAAACCATTATCATCACCGACACGCTTCAAACCGTGTTCCTGGTGGCATCCGTATTTTTTTCTATTTATTTTATCTGTCGAAGCCTTGATCTTAATATTGCCACCGCCTTTGAGGCGATCAAAGAAAGCGGCTACTCGAAAATATTTTTCTGGAATGATTTCGATTCCAACAAGTTTCATTTTACGAAACAGTTCCTGGGTGGCATATTTGTAACGATCGGCATGTTCGGGCTCGACCAGGACCTGATGCAAAAGAATCTCAGCTGTAAAAACATCCGGGATGCTCAGAAGAATATGTTCACCTTTACTATAGTATTCGTCGTTGTAAACCTGTTCTTCTTAAGTGTCGGCGCCCTCCTCTACATCTACGCCAATAAGAATGGGATAGCCATACCGGTGGATGCCCTTACCAACAAACCCAGGACGGATTACCTATTCCCGGAGATCGCGCTAAATCACTTCAAGGGAATACCGGCGATCGTGTTTATGCTCGGGTTAACCGCGGCGACCTTTGCCACCACGGATTCGGCACTCACCGCGCTAACGACGTCGTTGTGCGTTGACTTCCTGGGGTTCGACAAAGCAAGTATCCAAACAGAAACATCCAAGGTACACACGCGGCATTGGGTGCATGTCGGTTTCTCCGTGCTGATTTTAGTAGTAATATTACTCTTCCATACAATCAACGACTCCTCGGTGGTAAGTGCCATATTTAAAGTAGCCACGTTTACGTATGGGCCACTGATCGGGCTGTATGCATTCTCGTTATTTGCCAAAAACCGCGTAGCTATGGACCGGGCAACGCCGTTTATTTGTCTACTTTCGCCATTGCTTTGTTTTGTGATTGATAAGTATTCGACGGTATTGCTGGGCGGATACGTATTCGCGGAAGAGCTGATCATCGTAAACGGGTTGCTGACCTTTGTCGGACTGATGCTGGTTTCCCGGAAAGCCGGCTTGCACCAGCAACCGGTATTGGGCTAACGGTTTTTCTATTTGGTTTCACTTCTTATCTTTGTAAAAATTATTCACTTGGAATGTATAAACCCGCTTGCGCAAAAATATGCCGAACGCTTTTCGTCGGATGAAGATCCGCAGCTGAAAAGCGTCGCGGAATTTACCGCGCGCTGGAGCAGGCAGTCCCAAATGTTAAGTGGTCACCTGCAGGGCACTTTTCTTCAACTTATCAGCGGACTGGTTCAGCCAGACAACATCCTCGAGATCGGGACTTTTACCGGGTATAGCGCGCTCTGCCTGGCGAAAGGACTGCGAGACGGCGGGCAGGTGCACACGATTGAATTGCGAAAAGAAGAATCAGCGGTTGCCCAGGAGAATTTTAACAATGCCGGTGCAGCGGAAAAGATAATTTTACACACCGGAAACGCGTTAGACATCATTCCAACCCTGACCAGAACCTGGGACCTGGTTTTTATCGATGCGGACAAAGCGGGGTATATCAATTATTATAAACTGGTACTGCCCCTGATGCGGAAAGGTGGCGTTATACTCGCCGACAACGTATTGTATCATGGCGAGGTACTGGAAGACAATGCCAGCGGAAAAAATGCCCGTGCCATCCAGGCATTTAATGAATATGTTCACGCAGATGATTCTGTGGAAAAAGTTTTATTGACGATCAGGGATGGTTTGTTGATGATTGTTAAAAAGTAAATCCTGTTTACGAATGCAGCGTACCCTGTATATTTTATTGTGTATCATACTGGCCGGCAGCCCTCGCGTGGCGGCACAAAAGGAAAGCAATGTGCTCCAGTATATTGCAGCCTATAAAGACCTTGCGATAAAAGAAATGCAACGTACAGGAGTACCCGCAGCGATTAAACTGGCGCAGGGAATCCATGAAACCGAAGCCGGTACCAGTGACCTGGTGATGAAATCAAACAATCACTTCGGCATTAAATGTAAAAATACCTGGGTGGGTGATAAAGTATATCATGATGATGATGCGAGTGGAGAATGTTTCCGCAGTTACAGTCGCCCGGAGCAGTCCTATATGGATCATTCGGATTTTTTAAAGAACAGCCCGCGTTATGCGTTCCTGTTTAATCTGGATCCCACAGACTATGAAGGCTGGGCATATGGCCTGAAAAAAGCCGGCTATGCCACGAATAACCGCTACTCACAGGTTTTGATCAGCCTCATCCGCAGGTATAACCTCGAGGATTATACGCTGATAGCGCTTGGCCGGATGAAAGATAGCGATCACCTGCTGGCAGACAAGCTCGTTCCGAACCTGCCGAAGACCGCCTCGAAAGTGGCAAGCCAGGATATACCCAGGGAGATTGTTCCTGCGCCTTCATATCCGGCGGGTCAGTTTACGATTAACAACACTAAAGTCATCTTTGCAAATGCCAATACGGCCTGGCTGGCCATTGCCTCGCAGCATAATATCTCACTCACGAGGTTATGGGATTTTAATGATCTGGAATCGGATGATGATATCCTCACCAGGGGCCAGTTGGTCTATCTCCAGCTTAAAAGAAAGGTGGGTAGTGCGGAATTCCATACGGTTCAGAAAGGGGAGAACCTGTACGATATCAGCCAGCTGGAGGGTATCCGGTATGAAAGCCTTTTGGACCTCAACCAACTGAACGGATCCAAACAACCCGCGCCCGGTGAAAAATTACATCTTCAGTACGTCGCGAAACAGCCGCCTTTGCTGGTGCATGATGTGTCCAACCGGTTGTCTTATGGCGGAAAATAGTTGCCTGCATCTTCGCAAGGCGTTTCCCGTTTTTACTTTAAAAGTCTGTAGAAAGTCTTTTAAACGAGCGCCTGAGGTGTACCCATGTCCACTGCATCATCGAGGATATGCTGGCACTGTTTTGATCAATCCTATCGATAAATAATCCGCTTTTTGATTTCGAATGACTAATTTTCCGGCTAACAAATATTGCAGGTTATGGCCACCATCCAGGTACACGACAAAACATTTGAGCCCTATCTTACCGCTGACCAGATCACCGGGAAGGTTCAGGAAATGGCAACCCGGATTGACCATGACTACCAGGGCAAACGGCCACTCTTCATTTCGATTCTCAATGGCTCCTTTATGTTTGCCGCAGAACTGTTTAAATATATCTCGATCGATGCAGAGATCTGTTTTATAAAACTGGCTTCTTATAAGGGCACCAAGTCGAGCGGACAGGTAGTCACCGCCATAGGCCTTGACATCGATATCGTTAACCGGCATGTGGTCATCATCGAAGACATTGTAGATACCGGCAAAACACTCAACGCCTTTCTCCCTCAACTCAAAAATCAACAGCCGGCGTCGTTAAAAATTGCCGCTCTGCTGCACAAGCCCGATGCCATCGTTTATCCCCTGGATATTGATTACCTTGGTTTTTCAATTCCCAATAAATTTGTCGTTGGGTATGGATTGGATTATGACGGGCTCGGGAGGAATATTCGTGAAATTTACCAACTCGTCGAATAAGATACGGGAATAGTTTGTGGTTTGTAGTAAATAGTTTGTA
>JBBSSY010000389.1:0-4118 GCA_038241595.1 Chitinophagales bacterium
ACGTAGGTACGATGTAAGCCCACAGCCGGTTTTGCAAATTTAAAGCACCTGACATGATACGTCATATTCTACGCTCAAAAATCATTCATTTAGAGCAACCTTCACTAGTTTATTCAGTAAAATCATGTAGGTTTGCATTCCCTGTTAAGCCTTAACCAGGCCTAATTTCATGAGTTAAAGCCGATTTCAACGATTGTCTTTTGCAGCCCGGCTGGAATAGGCAAATAACCCATGGAACCGATTTTTTTACCAGATTATCAAAATGATTGACCGATGAAAGATTTTTCGTACATAACCAATTCATCTCCCTCTTTTATAGAAAGTTTATACCAGGATTTCCTCAAAGAGCCAGACAGCGTCGATCCTGAATTTAGAAAATTTTTCGAAGGATTCGATTTTGCCGTCGCCAATGGAAAACCGACCAATGGTGCCGTCTTAAACGGTGCCAACGGCGTTAAAGACACCGCTGCGAAACCGGAAACCGACGAACAGGTGGATTGGAAGCGGGAAGTAGGGGCCTACCGCATGATCCTGGGCTACCGCAATAAAGGGCACCTGCTGGCGAAAACCAATCCCATCCGGCCGCGTAAAGACAGGGGAGCAAACATTGAATTGTCGTTTTACGGATTCTCGGAAGCGGACCTCGACACGGAGTTTTACGCCGGCGAACTCATCGGCCTGGGCAAAACGTCGCTCCGCAATATCTACAATCACCTGCAGGCTTGTTACGCCTCCAGCGTGGGCATCGAATTTAAGTACATCAGCAACCAGCAGGAACTTAATTTTCTCTACAATGAAATGGAGAAAAATTTTATCAAGCCGCTTGATCGTGAGAAGAAACGCCGCATACTCAGCAAATTGAACGAGGGCGTGATGTTCGAAAAGTTCCTTCATACCAAATACGTAGGCCAGAAAAGGTTTTCGCTGGAAGGTGGCGAAACCACTATCCCGGCACTGGATGCCATCATCAATACCGGTGCAGACGGTGGTGTGAAAGAAGTGGTGATCGGCATGGCACATCGCGGCCGTTTAAATGTTCTCGCCAATATCCTGGGTAAAACATACGAGCAGATCTTTAATGAATTTGAAGGAACTGCTATTCCCGACCAGACGATGGGCAGCGGTGACGTGAAATATCACCTCGGTTTCCGGGCGGAACATACCACGCCCGACGGCGAGATCGTGAATCTCCAGTTATGTCCGAACCCTTCGCACCTGGAAGCGGTCGACCCGGTAGTCGTCGGTTATGCCCGGGCAAAGGCAGACGTTATCTATGACAGCGAGTACGACCGCATCCTCCCGATCCTGATCCATGGTGATGCCTCCGTGGCTGGCCAGGGGGTGGTATATGAAGTGTTGCAGATGAGCGGACTGCAAGGATTTTCTACCGGGGGTACCATTCATTTTGTAATTAATAACCAGATCGGATTTACCACCGATTTCGACGACGCCCGTACCTCCGATTATTGTACCAGCCTCGCGGCTACGGTGCAGGCACCGGTGTTCCATGTAAACGGTGACGATCCTGAATCCGTGGTAAAATGTGCGGAGATCGCCACCCGTTACCGCCAGGAATTTAACAGCGATGTTTTCATCGACATGGTTTGTTATCGCAAACACGGTCATAATGAAGGGGACGACCCTAAATATACCCAGCCTCAACTGTATGATCTGATCGAAAAACACCCGAATCCACGGGAAGTGTACTCCCGACAACTGATAGCCAACGGATCCATCGATGCGGAACTGGCACAGGAGCTGGAAAAGAAATTCTGGGCCGAACTGCAGGAACGCCTCGACGAAATCAAGCAAAACCCGCTTCCATATACTTACCAGAAACCCGAATTGTGGTGGCAGGATCTGCGCAAGGCAACCCCTGCGGATTTTGACGAATCGCCGGTAACAGCCATCTCGGAAGAGAATGCGAAGAAAATCTTCGACGCGCTGATGATCTGGCCTGAAAACTTCAAACCACTGCGCAAAGTGGAAAAACTGCTGCAGGAAAAGCTTAAATTATTTAACAACGAATCGAAAATAGACTGGGCCACGGGTGAACTGATGGCCTACGGCAGCCTCATTAATGACGGCTTCGACGTTCGCATGAGCGGGCAGGATGTGCAACGTGGTACCTTTTCACACCGGCATGCATTGCTCCGTGATGAAAACACCAATGCGCTGTATAACCGCCTGAGCCGGATCCCCGATGCCGAAGGAAAGTTTGCCATCTACAATTCCCTGCTTAGTGAGTATGGTGTGCTTGGTTTCGAATATGGCTATTCGATTGCCAATCCCAATGCATTGGTGTTGTGGGAAGCGCAGTTTGGCGACTTCGCCAACGGCGCGCAAACGGTGATAGACCAATTTATTGCAGCTGCTGAAACAAAATGGCAGAAGATGAGCGGCCTGGTGATGTTGTTGCCCCATGGTTACGAAGGCCAGGGCCCGGAACATAGCAGCGCCCGCATGGAGCGTTTCCTGCAGATGTGCGCCGAACTGAACATGATCATTGTAAACATTACCACTGCGGCCAACCTCTTCCATGCGCTCAGGAGGCAGTTGACCTGGTCGTTCCGTAAACCATTGATCATCTTTTCACCAAAAGCAAACCTGCGCCATACCGGTAGTTACTCAAAATTTGAGGAGATAACCAATGGACGGTTTAACGAAGTGCTGGACGATGCATTCGTCGATGATGCAAACGCGGTCAAGAAAGTGTTGTTCTGCTCGGGGAAGATTTATTTCGATATGGCCGAACGCCAGGCAAAAGACGACCGGAAAGACATTGCGCTCGTGCGTGTTGAACAGATCTATCCCATCCCGACCCAAAAATTGGAAGCGCTGTATAATAAATACAATCGGGCCACCTGGTTCTGGGTACAGGAAGAGCCACTGAATATGGGTGCCGCCAGCTTCCTGCAGATGAATCTGAAGAGTTTGAATTTTGGCGTCATCAGCCGCCAGCCAAGTGCGTCTACGGCCTCCGGGTATACGAAGGTGCACAAACAGGAGCAGGAAGAAATTATCGAAACGGCATTCAGTATTTAGATCCGTACCAGATGGCATGTACCGATTTGCGCACCTGTTCACCGGAAACGGCGATCAATAGCCGTAAATATTGAAGCAGTTGCCTATCTTAGTAGCTGTAGCCGGTGGAGCCGGCATCATGAAAAGGTAAATAACCATTATAGAAATAAGTTTTATGATTGATATTAAAGTTCCAACGATTGGAGAATCAATAAGTGAAGTAACACTGATCAAATGGCTGAAGAAAGACGGAGACTATGTGGACAGGGATGAAGTGATCGCTGAGTTGGAAAGTGAAAAAGCAACCTTTGAAGTAAATGCCGAGAAGGCAGGTACCTTAAAAACTGTTGGAATAGAAGGTGATACATTAAAAATTGGGGATGTGGTGGCACAGATCGATGAAACCGCTGCAAAACCTGAAGGTAAGGCTGCTCCTGCCGCCCCGGCAGCAGTACCTGAAAAAATAGACGCTGCCAAACCGGCTGTAATAGCACCTCCGGCCTCAAATACACCGGCGCCGCCTGCCGACGTGAAGGCGTCCCCGGTAGCGGCCGCAATACTGGCTGATAGAAAAGTTGACCCGGGCGCAGTAACCGCATCTGGTGTTCATGGAAAAATATTAAAGAATGATGTACTGGAAGCGCTGAACAACCCGGGTAGAATGCCCGGCAAGGCATTATTCGGACGGGATGAAAAGCGCGAGAAGATGAGCAACCTGCGCAAAACAATCTCGCGCCGGCTGGTAGAAGCAAAGAATACAACGGCTATGCTAACCACATTCAACGAAGTGGACATGAGCCGCATTATGGAACTGCGTACAAAAAACAAAGAAGCATTCAATAAAAAACACGGTGTTAACCTCGGCTTCATGAGTTTCTTTACTAAGGCGGTCTGTTATGCCTTGCTGGAATGGCCGTCCGTGAATGCATACATAGACGGTGATGAAATCATTTACCACGATTACTGTGACATCTCCATCGCGGTTTCCGCGCCTAAAGGTTTGGTGGTGCCGGTGATCCGCAACGCGGAAAGCCTGAGCATGGCCGAGATTGAAAAGAAAGTGGTCGAGCTGGCTGGTAAGGCAAAAGAAAACA
>JBBSSY010000390.1:0-4099 GCA_038241595.1 Chitinophagales bacterium
GTTCCGGCTGCAGGTTAAAGAGCCATTTCGCCTCGATCATTTCAAGGCCCTTATTCATCAGCGTCGCCGAATCGATGGTAATCTTCGCTCCCATGGCCCAGTTAGGATGCTGCAGCGCATGATCGCGTTTTACGTTTACCAGGAAGTTTGGCTTCTTTCCGAGAAAAGGTCCACCGGAGGCGGTAAGCACCACTTTTTCAATGCGGTTGCGCGCCTCACCCACCAGGCACTGAAAAATGGCAGAGTGTTCGGAGTCAACCGGTATAATTGGCACCCGGTGTTCTACGGCCTTGCTCATGATGATCTCGCCGGCTACAACGAGGGTTTCTTTATTTGCCAGGGCAACGATCTTTTTTGTCTCTATCGCTCTTAACGTCGGGCGCAGACCGGCAAAGCCAACGATGGCGGCTACCATCAGGTCGTAACAATCCATGGCTGCCACTTCGTCCAGCGACTTTTCACCCACGAAAACCTTGGTATCTGTGGATGCAAGCGCCTCTTTTACTTTCAGGTATTTTCGCTCATCGCCAATGACCACGATGTTTGGCCTGAACTGCAGCGCCTGCTCAACCAATAATTCATCATTGTTTTGCGCCGTCAGTATTTCCGCGCTGAATTTGTCGGGGTGGGAAGCGATCACCTGCAGGGCCTGCGTACCGACGGAGCCGGTAGAGCCAAAAATAGCGATTCGTTTGATATTGGTTGGTCCCGTCATGGACTGATATTGATTTATGGGCCCGGCATCAGTATGCTGCGGGGCACGGTTGCGTCGCACACTTGTACGAATAGTTGTTTATTCAGCTGAAAATCATCGGCACATCTTCTTCTCTCAGCCTCCAGCGTCGCAAATTAACGCAATAATTGCTCCAAAGCATGATGCACCTTGCTAAAATTGAAGCGGCTGACCACTTTGTCCATCATCCCGCGGATCTGGGCATTTTGCAGGTTTCCGATAGATCCTTCATGGGTATGGCTGATGGCGTCAGTGTATGTAAATTGACCGGCTTCTACGTCGTGGCCAATTTTTTTATACGCGTCGCGAAAGGGTGTTCCGGTCAGTACCAGTTTGTTTACCGCTTCCACCGTGAAAAGAAACTTGTATTTCTCATCCACAAGGATATCCGGTTTCACGTCAATATTAGTCAGCATGAGCCCGGCCATCCGAATGCAGTCATGGAGGGTTGTAAAAGCGGGTATGATGTGTTCTTTGATGAGTTGCATATCCCGGTGATAGCCCGAAGAAAGATTGGTCGTCATCAGCATGATCTCGTTTGGCAATGCCTGCAGGCGGTTGCAATGCGCGCGGATCAGTTCAAATACATCGGGATTTTTTTTATGCGGCATGATGCTGCTGCCGGTCGTCAGTTCATCGGGGAAACTGATAAAGCCAAAATTCTGGTTGAGGTATAAACAGGCATCCATGCTCAATTTCGACAACGTTGCGGCTATGTTGGCCATGGCGGCAGCGACAATCCTTTCCGATTTACCGCGGCCCATCTGTGCGTACACCACGTTGTAATTCAGCGATTCAAAACCGAGCAATTCGGTGGTCATCGTCCGGTTGATCGGGAAGGATGACCCATACCCTGCAGCAGAGCCAAGCGGATTTTTATTGACTACCTCGTACGCAGCCTGCAAAGTAACCAGGTCGTCTACCAGGCTTTCGGCGTATGCGCCGAACCAAAGCCCGAAGGAAGAAGGCATGGCAAGTTGCAGGTGCGTGTACCCGGGGAAAAGAAAATCTTTAAATTTTTCACTCTGTGTGATCAACAAGTCGAATAATTCATGCACCGAACCAACCAGTTTCTCGAGTTCATCCCGCATAAAAAGTTTGAGGTCCACCAGCACCTGGTCATTTCTCGAGCGCGCGCTGTGTATTTTTTTACCAGTATCACCCAGTTTTTGCGTAAGCAGCAATTCAACCTGGGAGTGCACGTCTTCGACCCCTTCGTCGAGGGTAAATGTTCCTGCCGCAACCAGTTGGTAAATTTCTTTCAACGCCTGGTCCAGTGCCGACCACTCTTCCGGGGAAAGCAACCCGACCGATGCCAGCATCCTGATATGTGCCAGCGAACCCATTACGTCAAATGGCGCGAGGTAAATATCCAGCTCACGGTCTAGCCCAACCGTAAATTTCTCCACCTCCGCCAGCGCTGTTTTATCCTTTTGCCACAATTTCATAGTCAATATTGGCTTATAATATGTCAGTTAATAGATTAATATAGGTTTCTATCCCTTCCCTGATTTCGCGTACAAAAATATATTCATCTGCCGTATGGCTTCTTGCACTGTCTCCGGGACCACATTTTAATGAAGGTACAGAAATTAAGGCCTGGTCGGAAGTAGTCGGTGAGCCATAGGTCGTTTTGCCGAGATTAAGCCCGGCCGCCACCAACGGATGATTAATCGCTATTTTGGAAGAACGCATGCGCATGCTTCGCGGTGTTACTTCGCAAGTCACAGATCTTTTAATAATATCCAGTATTTCTTCATGCGAATATTCATCGGTCACGCGCACATCCACCACAAAATGGCAAGATGCCGGCACGACGTTATGTGCCTTGTTTTCCGTATCGATAACGGACACCGTCATTTTTATCGGCCCCAGCGATTGTGAGACCCTGGGAAAGAGAAAAGACTGAAACCAGCGAATGTCTTCCATCGCTTTGTAAATAGCATTCACCCCTTCATTGCGTGCCGCGTGACCCGCTTCGCCCTGCGCCACGCAGTCAAGCACCAGCAGGCCCTTTTCGGCAATCGCCAAATTGGTCATTGTCGGTTCCCCGACGATCGCTGCATCAAACGGAGGCAGCAACGGGAGCAAGGCCTCAATGCCGTTTTTACCAGAGATCTCTTCTTCCGCGGTTGCCGCGAGTACGAGATTGTACCTCAGATCCTCACGTCCGTAAAAATGAAGAAAGGTTACGATCAAACTCACCAGGCATCCCCCGGCATCGTTGCTACCCAGGCCATACAACCTGCCGTCCTCCACATCAGCGCCAAACGGATCTCGCGTGTATTTCGAATTCGGCTTTACAGTATCGTGGTGCGAATTAAGCAGGATGGTAGGCCTGGCCGCGTCGTAGAACTTATTGACGCACCAGACATTGTTCAGGTGCTGACTGGCCGAAATATGTTCACTGCTTAAAAACTGCAGGATGATGTCAGCCGTTTTTCCTTCTTCGCGGCTAAGCGAAGGCGTGGCAATTAATTGCCTCAGTAATTTAAGCGCTTTATTAAACAGGGTATCTATACTCATGGTTTACTTGATGAGGGTACCTGTTGTTTCACGTGACGTATTTTGCAACAGGTCTTTCGCATCGCCGATCAGCACCTCATGCACGCCTGATTCGATCGCTGCAAAGGCATTGTCTATTTTTGGCAGGATGCCTTCAAATAATTTTTTTTCTTCCAGCAACTGCCGGTAAGTGGGACGGGTAATTAACTGGATGACCGAATCTTCGTCCGCTATATTTTCAAGAACGCCTTTCTTTTCAAAACAATAGATCAGTCGCACCTGGTAAAAGGGAGATAAGGCAATGGCCAACACAGACGCAACAGTATCGGCGTTGGTATTCAGGATATGCCCCTCGCGGTCATGGGTAAGCGGCGCCATTATGGGTGACAATCCATGATCCAGGAAAAGTCGCAGGTTGTCCACGCCAACATCTGTGGGATCTACATCGCCTACGAAACCATAGTCTATCTCTTTTACCGGTCGTTTTTTGGCCGGGATTAAATTAGCGTCCGCACCAGTGAGCCCGATCGCGTTGCATCCAAGCGCCTGTAATTGCGCAACCACTTTTTTATTGACCAGACCGCCATATACCATCGTAACCAGGTCGATGGTATGTTCGTCGGTGATACGCCGTCCGTTTATATATTTTGATTCGATGCCCAGTTGTTCGCCCAGTTTGGTGGCGATCTTGCCACCACCGTGTACCAGTATTTTCCTGGCATCGATCGACGCAAAATCCCGCAGGAAAGCTTCCAGGAAGTCCGGCGAGTCGATGACGTTGCCGCTAATTTTTATGACGAAGAGTTGTTTCATTTGGGCTATCAGCTATCAGCTATCAGCTTTTGAGCTTTTAAGCTTTTA
>JBBSSY010000391.1:0-4093 GCA_038241595.1 Chitinophagales bacterium
AGTTGATGGCAACACGGATTTCGCCAACGGCTCCTATAAAATGCAGATCAAAGGAAGAGGAAATTCAACCTGGGGCAACCCAAAGAATCCATACAAAATCAAATTGTCGCAAAAGTCAGGATTGCTGGGCATGCCGGCGGACAAGGAATGGGCCCTGCTCGCCAATTGGTTCGATAAAAGTTTATTGAGAAATGACCTGGGATTTGAACTGAGCGAGCGGATGGACATGAAGTGGACGCCCAGGAGACGCCTGGTAGAGGTGTTCCTGAACGGCCAATACAATGGCAACTACCTGCTGACAGAGACAGTTAAGGTGGCGACCGACCGTTTAAATGTGCAATTGATGGATGCGAAAAATCCGTCCGATACTACCGGAGCGTATCTGTTGGAAGCGGACTTTAGAATGAAAGGCCTCCAGACTTTTGCCACAAAGTGGGGCGCACGGTTTTCCATGAAAGATCCTGAACAGGTAACCGAAGAACAAATGGCTTATATTACCAACCAGTGGCTGACATTTGAAGATAATATACGCGCAGACAACGACCTGTCTACGATGATTGATGTTGACAGCTGGATTAAATGGACCATCGTAAATGAAGTGATGCGAAACCGCGACGCCGTTTTATTTGGATCGGAATATTTCTACCAGGGCGCCAGTCAAAAATTATTCATGGGCCCGGTATGGGACTTCGACTTGTCATCGGGCGGCTACGTGGACAACGACCCGACCGGTTGGTATGTTACCACGTCAAATCTTGTCGGCGAGGCATTTAAATCAAATAAACCTTACAAAAAGCGGTTTCGTGAAATCTGGAACGAATATAAAACGAAGATTAGGTCCATTACCGATTACCTCGACCAGCAAGAAACTATTATGAAGTATTCACAGGTGCAGAACTATAAGCGTTGGGAGGTGTTTGCGACGCCTTTATTTGACGGTCAAATAACAAATGCCTCTTACGTCGATGAAATTCACTATTTAAGAAATTGGTTTACAACGCGCATCGCATGGATCGATAAAGAATTAAATTAGGGGCACTACAACATCTGCCAAACAATGATGAAAAGCCGGGTGATTATTGCTTTTTTTTGTTTAACTGCCGTTTTATTTTCATTTTTTAAACGACCGGATCCTGGTGCGAAAGACACGATAAAAGATTTTTATACTCATGCGTTTAAGACGTTAAATATTGCCATTCATTCCCTGGGCGAATCGGTACAATTAAATGAGTCAGAAAAAAATATCCGGCAAAAATTCCTGCAGGCGAGACGCGCTTACAAGGAGATTGAATTTATTATTGAATATTATTATGAACTAGATGTAACAAAGATCAACGGGCCACCAATCGATTTTGTTGAAGAAGAGGATCCGCTGGCCTATCACGAACCGCAGGGCTTCCAGTTTATTGAAGCCATGATATACCCCGGTTATGATACCGTCAATAAAAAAGCACTGCTGGCATCGATAAATAAATTATACACCCTCACCAGCGGATTAAGCAACAACGCGGAAAATTTCAATCCCGATGATTACCTGCTGGATGCAACCATGGAAGAGATATACCGGGTACTGGCACTCGGCATTACCGGCTTCGACTCTCCATCCGGGCATCTCTCTATGTATGAGGCGGTGTCATCATTAAACAGTGTCCGTGTGGTGATCAATGCATACCGCACCGAGATGTCGGCTGCCGGTATCCGTGATATAAACACGCCACTTGGCATTATAAAAAAGGCACGGGGGTATCTTGCAGCACATCATGATTTCGACACCTTCAACCGGATGGCGTTTATCCAGTTTTACTTAAACCCGCTCGCCAACTGGCTGGGAAATGCTAAAACCAAAATGGGTTACGTGGATAACCCCAACAGGTATGCGCTGATCAGGAAAACGGGTAGCCTGTTTGCGGAGCAGGGTTTGCAACGGAATCGCTATCTCTACGATGACACCATTACGCCTGCGCGCATCACGCTGGGTAGAAAACTGTTTTTCGAAACCCGCTTATCGAGGAATGGTAAACGCTCTTGTGCTGGCTGTCACCAGCCCGATAAAGCGTTTACCGATGGCCTGCCAAAAGCAAACCAGATCGACGAGCATGCCACCCTCCCGCGCAATACCCCGACGCTTTGGAATGCCGCGCTGCAACTGAATTTATTTTACGACAGCCGCCAGCGATCGCTTGATCATTTGATTACCGAGGTGTTGTCGAATGAAAAGGAAATGAACAGTGGCCGCGATACCGCCGCCGGCAACCTGAAAAATATTGCAGAATACAAGACGCTGTACAAAGAAGCATACCCGGCGGCAGGTGATGTGATCGAAGGGAGTAGAATAGTAAATGCCATCGCGATGTACCTGCGTACCATCGTCAGCTACAATTCAAGGTTTGACCAGTATATGCGCGGGAAGAAATCAGCCATGCAACCCGCTGAGATAAAAGGATTCAACCTGTTTACGGGAAAGGGACTTTGCGCCACCTGTCATTTTATCCCGCTGTTCAACGGATCGAAGCCTCCGTTGTATTATTACCAGGAGTCGGAAGTAATCGGTGTTCCGAAAACCACTGATACTGTGCACGCGGTACTCGATGAGGACCCTGGAAGATATGCGATTGTAAAAAAGGACTTCCTGCAACATTCATTCAAAACACCAACGTTACGCAACATCGAACTGACTGCACCATACATGCACAACGGCGTCTTTAATTCGCTCGAGGCGGTGGTTGAATTTTATACGCGCGGTGGCGGGAAGGCGCTACATATTGACCTGGATAACCAGACCCTGCCCTTTGATAAATTGCCCTTGACGGCGGACGATCAGAAAAACATCGTGTCTTTTTTAAAAACACTGACTGACACCACGATATTCAAATTGAAATTGTAAAGCGCCGTGCCGCTAATCATCGTCATCATCTCTTTTTCGTTTTGTAAACGCCGGGTAAGGCCTGTCGTAACCTTTAACAGAATGCCATAAGATCCGGTTCAGATCGTCCTCGTCATCTTCGTCCATATCGTCATTTTCTTCCAGTCTGAGTTTCATTGATTTCTTTGCCCAGTACAATTGTTTGCCGGAGAGTGACGATAGTTTTGGATTCATCTGGTCAAGGGGAATATTGTTTGGCACCGATTTAAATGGTGTTAGATCCGCCGTTTCACTAAAACAATCGGTCATCGGCATGGCGATCAGATCGAAGCGCGTCATGGGGGGCAGTCCGAGTATTAATTGGATGGTGCGTAAGATACTATTCTGGTTATAGTGGGTGCTTACCACCGTCTTGCGCTTGGTGTATGGGCTAATGCAAAAAGACACGGTGCGATGGCCATCTACGTGATCTAAACCGTTTTGCGGATCATCCTCGATAACAAATATCGCGGTCTCCTTCCAGAACTTACTGCTGCTGATTGCTTCAACGATGCGGCCCAATGCAAGGTCATTATCGGCTACCATCGCTTTCGGTGTAGGAAATCCTTCCTGGGTACCCGACGTGTGATTATTGGGTAATGACAACATCATCAGGTTTGGAAAAGTGTCGGCCCTTTCAAAAGCATGCAGTTCGTTGATAAAAACCTCCGCCTTGTACTGGTCATTGATCTCCCGCGGAGAACCGGTATAAATGGGACAGATATAGTCTTTTAAGGTGTGAATAGCGGGGATGGCGCGGATCTTTATTTTTCCGGTCTTGTTTATATAATCCTGGTAAATTTCTGTCCAGCTTGCATTTGCGGGCGTCACTTCATCATTTACGAATTCACCATAGTCGCGGAAAGTGAGGCTTGCCTTCAATACGTAATCCCAGATAAAGCCCGTTGGCGAATAGACGATGGGATCGTTGCCATTCCAGGGATAACCACGCACAAAAGAAGGAAATGCTTTTTCGAGATAATCGGTTACATATCCCTGGCTCGTCCATTGATGGCCCTCGGCGCTTTTTACGCCATTGCAATAGAGGTTATCAAGCAACACGAATTCTTCTGCCAGTTTATGATGATTGGGTGTCACAAACTTTCCAAACATACAAAGTGACGTGTCGCCATTTCCCTGCGGCATATCGCCAAAAACCTGGTCGTAGGTCCTGTTCTCCTTGATAATATA
>JBBSSY010000392.1:0-4088 GCA_038241595.1 Chitinophagales bacterium
CTGGCGAAAAACGATGATGGGGGAGGTGGCGTAATTTCGCTGCAGGAATTTATAGATGCCCTGGATATGAGTGCGCAGCGTGGAATTCAGTATAACCAGCGAAGGGTTATTGGTGACGCCGGCATTGTTAGGGATATTGACGTTTATAAACGGAATGTTTTTTTGACGGGCCGCATCGGATAGTATTTTGATCTCCGGGTTTGACACATATCCTATCATAAGCGAAACGTTTGCGAGTTCCGGTTTCTGAAGAATACCCGTTACAGACCCGCGCGCTTTTGTATCATAGATCCGCACATCAAGGGCAGCGCCCGTTTTGTTGAGCGAATCGGCAGCCAGTTGAATGCCTTCATAGAATTCAAGCCCGGGATTCAAAAATTTAGGAAAATTCTTGCCATAAGTGTACTCGCCACTACCGTCGAAGGCAGAATCAAGGTAAAGCGGCACAAATACCGCAATGGAGTAACGGGTAGATGCAGCATTTTGCGACCGGGCATTGAGCGAAGCGCCAAGCAAACCAATGATTAAAACAACGTTGAATAATTTCTTCATCCTTTTCTTTAAAACATGATACCAGATACGGTAATTGGTTACTCCCATTCTATGGTCGCAGGCGGTTTGCTACTGATGTCGTACACCACCCGGTTGATGCCCCTGACATTATTTATAATTTCATTGGAGATATCGGCGAGAAATTCATAGGGTAAATGTGCCCAGTCGGCGGTCATTCCGTCCACCGATGTTACGGCCCTCAATGCGATGGTAAATTCATAGGTTCTTTCATCACCCATTACACCCACACTTTTAACCGGTAACAAAATCGCGCCTGCCTGCCAAACGGATGCGTATAAACCGGAGTCTTTGAGTGCTTTTGTGTAGAGGTAGTCAGCATCTTGCAATAACCGTACCTTTTCTGGGGTGATTTCGCCCAATATCCGGATAGCGAGACCCGGGCCGGGAAAGGGATGCCGGCCAATCAGATCGGGTGGAATACCGAGTTCCAGGCCAACCCGGCGAACTTCATCTTTAAATAAAAAGCGCAACGGTTCAACGAGACCGAGGTGCATTTTTTCAGGCAATCCGCCCACATTGTGATGCGATTTTATGGTGACTGATGGTCCATGAACGGAAATGCTTTCGATGACATCAGGGTAAATGGTGCCCTGGCCGAGCATCTCCACGCCTTCTACTTTCAAGGCTTCTTCCTGGAACACATCGATGAAAGATTTGCCGATCGCCTTACGTTTTAATTCCGGGTCACTTTTACCTTCCAGCGCTGCGTAAAACAACCCCCTGGCATCAATGCCGGTTACATTCAAACCGATCTGGTGGTAGGTTTCCAGCACCTGTTCAAATTCATATTTGCGCAATAGGCCATTGTCGACGAATATCCCATGCAGATTGGGTCCGATGGCTTTGTGGATCAGCGTCGCGGCTACGGTGCTGTCTACACCGCCGCTCAGCGCCATGATCACTTTCTTATTGCCGATTTTCTCTTTAAGTGCTGCTACCGTATCGTTGATAAAATGAGCCGGCGTCCAGTCTTGTGAACAACCACAGACGTCAACGAGGAAATTAAATATGAGCTTTTTGCCTTCGGTAGAATGGTAAACCTCCGGGTGAAACTGCAATCCATACAGCGGTTTTGATGCCGTATTGATCGAGCGAAATGCGGCCACCGGGATGCTGAGCGTAGTGCCGAGGCATTCAAAAGCCGGCGGCAATAGTTTGATGGTATCACTGTGGCTCATCCAGACCTGTGAATTGGGGCTGATAGCCCTAAACAACGGATCATCTGATATCGCTACGGACAAGCTGGCCCGCCCATATTCTCTTTTGTCACTTTTCTCCACGCGGCCACCATAGAGTTTGGTAGCCAGCTGTGCGCCGTAACAAATACCAAGCACCGGAACCTGCGCCACCATCCCTGCGATGTCTACTTCTGGCGCGTTTTGTTCATTGACCGAAAACGGGGAGCCTGACAGAATGATGCCTTTCAGGCCTTCGTAACTGTCGATTGATTTATTATATGGAATGATTTCGCAAAAGACATTTGCTTCGCGTACTGCCCTGGCAATCAGCTGGGTATATTGGGAACCAAAGTCGAAGATGAGTATTTTTTCTGTCATTATCGTGCGAAGGTAAGGAAACTGGGGAGTTGGATTAAGCGGTTAGCAAGCTATGGGTAGATTTTTCGGAGGCAGCGCTTACCTTCGCGCCATGGCGGCTTTACACTTTGAATTACGACATACGGATCCTTCATCGTCGGCACGTGCCGGGCTGATTTCGGTCGATCACGGAACCATTGAAACGCCGATATTTATGCCCGTAGGTACCGCAGGCAGCGTGAAAGCGGTGTCGCAACAACAACTGAAGGAAGATGTACACGCAGAAATTATCCTCGGCAATACCTATCATTTATACCTGCGCCCAGGCTTGCAGGTGCTGGAACAGGCCGGTGGCCTGCATCGTTTTATGGGTTGGGACCGACCGATCCTTACTGACAGCGGCGGTTACCAGGTTTTTTCGCTGGCCAATAATCGAAAGTTGACTGACGAAGGGGCGCTTTTTCAATCGCATATCGACGGTTCGAAACACCTGTTTACGCCTGAAAAGGTGATGGATATCCAGCGGGTGATCGGCGCAGACATTATCATGGCATTCGACGAATGTCCGCCTTATCCCAGCGACTACGCATACGCCAAGAAATCGATGGCGCTTACCCACCAGTGGCTTGACCGGTGTTTCGGCCGGCTGGCGGAAACACCGGATAAATATGGTTATTCACAAAACCTGTTCCCGATCGTACAGGGCAGTGTGTATCCCGACCTGCGCAAGGCTTCCTGCGAATACATCACCTCGAAGGGTGCCGCCGGCAATGCCATTGGCGGCCTGAGCGTGGGTGAACCCGAGGCGGAAATGTACCAGATCTGTGCACAGTGCTGTTCGCTGCTGCCGGCTGACCGGCCGCGTTACCTGATGGGAGTGGGCACTCCCTGGAATATCCTTGAAAATATTGCCCTTGGCATTGATATGTTTGATTGCGTGATGCCAACCCGCAACGGGCGCAACGCAATGCTATTCACTTCCAATGGGGTGATCAATATCGACAACCTGAAATGGGCCAATGATTTTTCGCCGATCGACGACAGCATCGATTGTGCGATGAGTAATAATTACAGCAAGGCCTATTTACGGCACCTGCTAAAAAGCAAAGAAATCCTGGGCCTTACAATCGCAAGTGTGCATAACCTCGCGTTTTACCTGCACCTCGTGAAGGAAGCGCGTAAACACATTATTGCGGGTGATTTTATGTGGTGGAAGAACGAGGAGGTGGAGAGGCTGAAGACGAGACGCTAAGATAGTTTAAGGTTTAAGGTTTAAAGTTTAAAGTTGTTGAATTGAAGGAGCGTCTGGGAAGTCGACGCACCTCTGGCTTAAAAGATCATCGTTCATCAAATAAACAACCCAAATCACAGTTCAGACAAACCGCTGCGCACCGCCAGGTTCTCTTCCTAGAATAACCGTTCATTCGGTGGCTTCACGCCTTTCATCCTTATGTATATCGTGCACTGCCCGCGGTGGTGCGTTTGGTGCTCGAAGGCTTTGTTGATGCAGGTGAGACGCGTCATTTCGTTAGGACCCATCTTCACCATTTCGTTAAGACTGGAGGCATCGAGCTCTTTCACCGCCGCGATGGCAAAATTACAGGCTTCCATAACCACGGCAGACAGGGCTGCCTTGGTTTTGAATTCATCCATCTTTTCAAGTGACTTGCCGTTGTAAATTTTTCTTTTCCTGTGCCGGTTGACACAATACCAATGGTGCCCTGGGCCAGATGAAACATCTGCTCTGCGAAACTCCTGATCTCGGGGGTGGGTTTATAATTGGTGCCATCTCCGGGCATGGCATCGAGGAAGTTGATTTTCGGTGCAAAAAGCTACGCACTTATTTGGGCAAAAGCAAACAAGTATAGATAAATCCGCAAATATTCACAAACAGTTTACGGCGCGTTATTTAACGGCGCTGATATTTAAAGTACTTTTGGCTATTAAACAAATAGTTGTTCCCCGGCCTGGCCGCTGTCA
>JBBSSY010000393.1:0-4075 GCA_038241595.1 Chitinophagales bacterium
AGAATTTACAAGATTAAATGATTTTCAGAATTGACCAAAATAATGTTTTGCCAGCAAAACGAAAACGGATCTTATTAGATTATGACCGATGCCCTATCGTTCAAATTTTTCTGTCAGAAGCAGAATTTACCGGATTAAATGATTTTCAGAATTGACCAAAATAATGTTCTGCCAGCAAAAAGAAAATGGAGCTTATTATTGATTAGAAAGGTTAGACCGTGAAAAAACGCCAATGATACCGTGATTGAACCCGCGCTTCCCCGGAGTTGGTATTATACTTTAGGATAAATCTTTTAACATGAATATGGAACCACTTACGTATTCAATTATCGGTTGCGCTATGAGCGTACATAAAAAATTAGGCTGCGGATTTCAGGAAGTGATCTACCAGCGTTGTCTTGCAATCGAACTTTTACGGGCTAACATAAGTTTTTTACGAGAGAAAGAACAGGACATTTATTATGATGAATGCCAAGTAGGGACGCGTAGAGCTGACTTTATTGTTGAAGACAATGTAGTCATCGAATTAAAGGCATTGCAGAATCTCGAAAATGTACATATCATCCAGGGCAAAAATTATCTTGTTGCATACAATTACCCAATTGGTCTTTTGATAAATTTTGGCTCTCTCAGCCTGCAGTATAAGCGTCTATACAATTCCAGATACATACATCAACTTTAATTCAATGTGATTTATAAGCCTCAACCAACCAATTTTTTTATTAGGTAACACATAAGATCATATTATTTCTATATTAATTGTAATCAACCGCAATTCTGAAAATTATTTAATCCTGTGAATTCTGCTTCTGACAAAATAAATTGGAAAAAATTCACCCATTTCTGACGCCGAGTTGAACAAGACAACGAAGCTGGTGCAGCATGAGGGATATTGAGTAGCAATTGACAGTTAGCAATTGCCAGTTGGCAGTTGCCAAGTAAGATCTAGCGGTCATCATTATGTGCTAGTGTCGGGATTGTATTTGGACTTCATTCAATAGATCGTTGTACCGTTTTAACGCCTCGATGAAATAATAATCCGCATACACGATCGGGGCATCTACTTCAAAACCGTGCGCAATGCTGCCGACGCTGTGCATCAATATAAAATTACCATTAGCCCCTAATGGTGCCCGGTAGGCCGGGCTTGAAAGCGCATGTAATATTTTCACTGCGGTTTCGCGATAAACCTTTCCTTTCACCCCCGAATATTTACTTAACTCCAGCAATGCTGAAGCAGCGATGGCGCCAGCGGAAGCATCGCGTGGTTTGCCGGACACTTCCTTCGCGTGCGATTTCAGACCGGGACGGTAAGCGCCTTCTCCGGCATTAAAATCCCAATACGGTACTTTATCGGCGGGCAGGTTTTTATTGTTGATATAATAATCCGCCATGCCCTGTGCAGTTTTCAGGAAGCGCGGGTCTTTCGTTTCCCGGTACGTCATCGTAAAACCGTAAATGCCCCAGGCCTGGCCGCGACTCCAGGTGGAATTGTCGGCGTACCCCTGCCCCGTTTCGCTGCCTTCCACTGCGCCCGTCAGCGTGTCGTAACAAATGACGTGGTAGGAACTATAGTCGCGCCGCACATGATTTTTCATGGTATTGAGCGCATGGGTGATGGCGATATGCCTGAATGAGCTGTCGCCCGTAACTTTCGACGCGAAAAACAGGAGCTCCAGGTTCATCATATTGTCGATGATCACCGGGAAATAATAGGAACGGTGACCATGCCAGGACTCGAACACATTCCAGGATTTTATGGTGCCGGCGACGGGGTTGAAACGGGTGCTCAGCGACCTGGCGGACTGCACCAGGATGTCTTTGTATTTTTCGTTGCCGGTGAGCCGGTAGGCATTGCCGTAACTGCAATACATCATAAAACCGAGGTCGTGGTGCTTGGTGAATGTCTTCAACGGTTCCAGTCTTTCGGTCCACGCGATAGCGGCGGATTTCAAGGCGGTATCCCTCGTGTATTCGTAGGCGTACCAGAGATTGCCGGGGAAGAAGCCCGGCGTCCAGTCGTACATATTGGTGGTAACAAGACGACCCTCTTTATCGATGGACCGCGGGAATTTATTGGTAACGGTATCCGTTGCCATCAGCATGTTTTTAAGCTGCTGATCGATGAAACGGAAATTTTCCTGTATAAACTCGGGTTCGGTGGCAACCGATCGAAAGGCCAGGAGGGCAACAATGGCAATGGACAGCACAAGAAGCATTCGTTTCATAAAAGGGGGATTAATTGGTATAAACGGGTAAAGGGACAAAGTTACGGTGCCGGCGGGTTTCAAACAACCGGTGCACGTTAGAAAAATCATTAATTTGAGGGATGAAAAATGGTCTGCTGGTTGTTCTGCTGAGTGCCTGTGCCTGCACCGCTCAAACGCAACGCGATTCGATAACAACGTATAAAAAAACCACGGCGATGATCCCGATGCGTGATGGCGTGAAATTATTCACCGTCATCCTTACGCCTCAAACAACAGGCCCCGCTTTACCTATCCTGTTACAGCGGACGCCATATGGTGCGGATATAGACAAGACAACACTAACACCCGACGCACTCAGCCAGTACGGCGGCATGGCGGCAGAAGGCTTTTTTTTCGTGTTTCAGGATATCCGCGGCAAGTACAAAAGCGAAGGCACCATGCAGATCCACCAGCCGCTTATTCACCAGGTACTAAAGGACGCCGTGGATGAAAGTACCGACACCTATGATACCGTAGACTGGCTGGTTAAAAATCTGCCAAACAACAACGGCAAAGCCGGGATCACCGGCATCTCCTACCCCGGCTGGCTGGCATTGGTTGGCGCCGTGGACCCGCATCCTGCCCTCAAGGCTTCCTCTGAACAGGCATGCATGGCCGATCTTTTCCTGGGAGACGATTTTCACCATAACGGGGCTTTTCGACTGAGCTACAGCATGGAATACGCCTACGAAGTTGAACACGATAAAACCACCGACAGCGAATTTCCTTTCGGGCGGTTCGACGTGTACGACTGGTACCTGAAACTGGGGCCGCTGAAAAACGTTAATGAAAAATATTTTCATGGCAAGATCCCGACCTGGAACAGCTTCGTACAACATCCTAACTATGATGGGTACTGGCAAAAAAATACGCCAACCAGTTACATGACGTATCCGCAAATACCACAACTGCATGTTGGTGGTTACTATGACCAGGAAGACATCAACGGCCCGCAGCTGATGTACGGGCACCTCGAAAAGAAAGACAGTTTCAACCGCAATTTTCTTGTACTAGGTCCCTGGAACCACGGCCAGTGGGCCAGGGGCAAAGCCGACAGCCTCGGTAAAATCTCGTTCGGCAGTTCGACTGGCACCTGGTTTAAAGCATTGCAGAAAAAGTGGTTCGACTATTGGCTGAAAGATATTGGCGACGGCAAATTCGACGAAGCGTATTGTTTCCAAACGGGCAGCAACCAGTGGAAAAGCTACAGCAGCTGGCCACCGAAGGCTGCGGTAATGCGAAAATTATATGCCGGCACCGATAAAAAAGCCGGCTTTGAAAAACCGGTTGCCGCGAAGGCATCCGTCTCGTTCACCAGCGATCCGCAGAACCCGGTGCCCTACCGCGCCCTGCCCATCGAGGCCACCTATGGCAAAGGCAGCCGTTGGCGCCCGTGGCTCGTGGAGGACCAACGTTTTGTATACAGCAGGCCGGATGTACTGAGTTTTACCATGGATACCCTCACCAGCGATCTGTCTGTTACCGGCCAGGTAAACGCGCATGTCTTTGCAAGCACCACCGGCACCGACGCCGACTGGATCGTAAAACTCATTGATGTGTATCCCCGGATTGATTCGTCGAACTTCCTGATGAGTAGTTTCCAATTGCCGGTAGCGATGGAAGTATTTGGGGGCGGTTCCGAAAAAGTTTTGAAAAACCAACGCCACTGATCCCGGGGAAAGTGGAAGAATTCGTTATCGACCTCCACCAGGTAAATCACACTTTTAAAAAAGGACATGCCCTGATGATACAGATCCAAAGTACCTGGTTCCCGATAATCGACCGCAACCCGCAGAAATATGTTCCCAACATTTTCGAAGCGGCAG
>JBBSSY010000394.1:0-4073 GCA_038241595.1 Chitinophagales bacterium
GTATTTGGCGTCGCATTTATATTTTTTAACCTGCGCCAGACGCTGGTGCTCAAACGTTTTTTTGCCACACCCATCAACCGGACGTACATCGTACTAGGCGAAGCGTTGAGCCGCATTCTTTTCCAGCTGATCACGGCGGTGGTGATCCTGTTGATCGGGCATTTCGTGTTTAACTTCACGCTGGTGCATGGCGTCGTAACCTTTCTTGAATTGCTCGTGTTGAGTTTTATCGGCCTGATGGTTTTTATGGGATTCGGTTTTATCGTTAGCGGCCTGTCAAAAAATGAAAGTTCCATTCCGCCATTTGCAAACCTGATCACGTTGCCGCAATTTTTATTATCGGGTACCTTTTTTCCTATTGAAACATATCCCAGCTGGCTGCAACCGCTCTGCCGGGTGCTGCCACTGACACACCTCAATGAGGCCATGCGCAACGTGGCTTTCGAAGGTGCGCATCTTACAGATTGCGGCACACAGATCGGCGTGCTGGCGCTTTGGGGAATCGCCGCCTATTCCGTGGCGGTGAAGGTTTTCAGGTGGGAGTAGGTGGCCGTGCTCAGTTGGCAGTTTTCAGTTGGCAGTTTGCAGTTACAACAGCCGATTTGCCATTGCCATTCGCAGCATTGGCGGTAGGAAATTATTTAAGGCCGAAAGGCCGTCAGAATCAAGCACAGGGCGATAGTAACGTTTAAGTGGTCATGCGGATCAAGGCCTGGAAGGCCGACAGCGCGCAAACGCATGGCGCGGCGAAATACAAGACGTAACGCGCAAGCAACGGCACTTTCTCGCGTTGCTTCTTTTAATAACGTGTAAAACCGCCCCCGCACGAATGTTTTTATTATGAAAATAGTCAAGCTTATATTAATTAGTGTCGTCGTGTTTTTTTTACTGATGACCGCTTTTTCATCGCTGCTGCCATCGCATATAACCATCTCGCGGGCGATCGATATCAGTGCAACTGCAAAGGAAATTTCAGCGCAGATCACGGATCTCCGCAAATGGCCGCAATGGAACACGTATGTCAACGCTTTTCCTCCAGCCGATTTTTTTGCCGACAGCATCAAAAACGCCAGCCTTTCGGTGCGCAGGATTTTCTCTGATGACCAGCTGGTAAAAACAAGCTGGCAACAAAATCAAAAATCTTTTCCCGCTGCTTTCAGGCTGATACCGCAACAATCGGTAACAACCGTGCAATGGTATTTTGAATTTACTTTTAAATGGTATCCGTGGGAAAAGTTTGGCAGCATCGTATACGACAAACAACTTGGTCCTGAAATGGAACAATCTTTGCTGAATTTGAAACGATTGCTTGAAAAAGCACCTTAACTTCACTTTTTTAATTCATTTTTAAAGACTTTATTATGAAAAGATTGCTTTTCTTATCAACGGTATTATTTACGGGGCTATTAGCCTGTTCTCAGAATCCACCGGCCAGTCCACGCGTAACTGCTGAAGGAAAAAATGTAAAAGTTGAATATGGCCAGCCTTCGAAAAAGGGACGGGTGGTATTTGGTGAATTGCAACAATATGGCAAAGTGTGGAGAGCCGGTGCCAACCAGGTTACAGAGATCACTTTCGACAAAGACGCAACATTTGCCGGTAAACCGGTGAAAGCTGGAAAATATTCTCTTTTCGTAATTCCTAACCAAAATGAATGGACAGTCATATTGAACAGCAATGTTGGATTCTGGGGAACGGAATATGAGAAAAACAAGGAAAAGGATGTGCTGAAAGTAAACGTTCCTACCACGAAACTTCCATCTGTGGAAGAGAAACTGACCTATAAATTTTCCGGTTCAGATTTGATGATCATGTGGGACCAGACGCAGGTTACCATACCGATAAAAATGAGTTAAAAGATTACCCGTTGGATAACCCGGAAATTCTCCGGGTTTTTTTATGCCCTGTCCAATTTGAGGTATTCAACAATCACCGCATAAACCCGGTCAAGTTCTTCCATTAACATACAATAGGGGGGCATGATATATACGGTATTTCCCAGGGGCCGGAGGTAAACGCCCCTCTCCAGCATAAAGGCAGTAATCTTGCTGCTAACATTGCTTAGGTAATCGTACCGCCCCGAATCATAATCGAAGGCCATGATCGTACCGCAGGCACGGGCGTTTTTTGCAGTTGGGCAGGCACTTACCTGATTAACAAACGACAGGTTACGCGCCGTTATCGCGCTGATATTCTCCAGGCACGACGTTTTTTGCAAGAGGTCGAGGCTGGCGAGCGCTGCCGCACAGGCGATGGGATTAGCGGTGAAGGAGTGGCCGTGGAAAAATGTTTTCAGGCGGTCTTCGCTCATGAAGGCGTCGGCAATTCGTTGGTTGCAGGCAGTTGCTCC
Source organism: Chitinophagales bacterium (assembly GCA_038241595.1). Lineage (GTDB taxonomy): Bacteria > Bacteroidota > Bacteroidia > Chitinophagales > Chitinophagaceae > JADCRZ01. Next base: position 2,351 of record JBBSSY010000394.1, read on the forward strand.
AAGGGCCATGGTTCCACCAGTGATGCCTTTGGAGAGGCAGATTAAATCAGGCTTTGTAGCCGCGTATTCGCTCGCAAATAAGCGGCCTGTTCTGCCGAATCCGGTCATCACCTCATCGGCGATGCAGATCACTTCACTTGATTTGCAGGTAGCCAGCAGTTCGTTCAATAGAACAGCATCATACATCTTCATTCCGCCTGCACCCTGTACCAGGGGTTCATAAATAAAAGCGGCAATCGTATCACTTTCTTGCTCAACCAGGTTCTTTAGCGTTGCGATATTTTCCGCGGTGGGCGTATCGATAAATACTACTTCGAACAATTTATCTTCAAAAGCACGCGTAAACACGCTGCGATCGCTGACGCTCATAGAGCCAAACGTGTCGCCGTGGTAGGCGTTGCGGAAGGCGAGTACCCTGGTGCGTTTGGTTTCACCAAAATTCCACCAGTCTTGCAGCGCCATCTTAATGGCTACTTCCACTGCCGTGGAGCCATTGTCTGAATAGAAGATCTTTGACAGGCTGCCGGGCAACACCTGCAAAAGCCGTTCTGCCAGTTCAATGGCGGGACGATGGGTAAAGCCGGCGAATATGACCTGCTCCAACTCAAGCGCCTGCCGGTATATTTTTTCGGCAATGTATGGATGCCCGTGCCCGTGCAGGGTAACCCACCAGCTGCTGATGGCGTCGAGGTACTGATTGCCCTCGTCATTTTCGATATATGATCCTTTTCCTTTTACAATGAGGATCGGTTCGGGAGCCGGTAGAAATGCGGTATAGGGGTGCCAGATGTATAACTTGTCTTTTTCTTTCAGCGATTGCATATTGATGGCATAAATTTGCCTGTAAATTCAGTCAAAAATTCAATATGGCAATTTCCAGGTGGATGGTGTTTATTGGTATACTTGCTGTAGGAACCGTTGCCTGCAACAATAACCCGCAGCCGCAGACGGAAATTGCGCATGTTGATTCGGTTGATTATAAGAAAGACTCAACCGATGAGGCTTCAGACGATGACATCATGTACACCCAGTGCGTGAATAATTTCTTTAAGGGGTTGCCTGCATTTTCCGATTCGCTTGCTGCTACCCTGCAGTTACAAAATGGCAAAAAAGTAAGCCTGACCCAATTTTTTAAAGATGAATTTATGAGCCCGGTCGCTAAATATGGGCGTAAAGACATCGATGGCGACGGCACAGAGGAACTTGTTATATTCAACTATACCGGTGGTGCACATTGTTGTAGCGAATATTTTATTTTTAGGCAGCAGTCATCCGACTCGTACGTATTTGTTACTCACCTTACCGGCGGACAAGCCTGCATCGATCCTGCCTCAAACGCCATTATTTATTCACTCAGCGAATCGCTGGGATATTTTTTCTCCTGTTATGCCTGTACCTATCCCGATAGCAGTGATGCATTTAAAACACTGCGGGAGATCCGTTTGATGTATGGAAAATCGGGTTTGCGCGTGGTTCCTTACGACTCCATCGCAGCCACACAGAACCTTGCCAACCTGGCGTTGCTGCAGCAACATGGCTATGTGCCCATGGAAGGGCTTATGGATAATGGCTGGAGAAAAGAGTACGCCATCAATCTTGCGCTATGGCATTACAACCACGGCAAGAAACTGTCGGAGACCCGTAAATTGTTCGACAGGTTTTATACGTTTAAAGACGCACCAAAGGTCTGGAACGAGCTGCAACTTGCCCTGCGCGACATGCA
>JBBSSY010000395.1:0-4063 GCA_038241595.1 Chitinophagales bacterium
ATAAGAAAAACCTTATTACGGCGCATAAGGGTGGCACGGCCAACCTGGATGAAGACGAATGGCACACGGCGGCGGCGGTTGATATCTGGGGACTCACATGGGTGGCCTCGCGTCATGGCGATGCACCCTGGATGCAGTTCGAAGCGGTAGACATCGTACGGGCGCAGGCTAGGGAGAAACCGTTCTGGCATGCTGAAGCCGAAGCCGGTTCGCTGTGGATGCAACCGCAGGTGCCGGGCCGCGCCAGGGAAGATGGCCGCATCAGCTATGAAAAAGATGTGAGTCTCTGGAACATGATCTCCATGGCCGCGGGTGCGAAAGGGATATTATACCCGCGCTGGCGCCCTTTGCTGGACGGTCCGCTCTTTGGTGCTTTTGGCCCGATGGGTATGGATGGTTCAGTGACGCCGAATGCAGAACGGGCGGGCAAGGTGGCGAAATGGGCGAATGCCAACCCGGAACTGTGGAAGTCGAACCCGGTAAAAGGTGATATCGCCATCGTATTCGTCCCCGAGACGCAGCTATTTGATCTAAGCGCCAGCAGCCAGTATTATGGCGAGTCGGTTCGGGGCGCGTACCAGGCGTTTTTCGATTCCAATATTCAGTCTGATTTCGTACACATCGACAATATTAACGAGTACCCGATCGTATATCTTCCCTATGCGGTAATGATGAAACAGGCCACCGCCAATAAATTAATGGACTACGTAAAAAATGGCGGCCAGTTGATTTGTGAAGGTCTTCCGGGTTATTGGGGAGATGGTGGTCACGTGGGTGAAGTACAACCCAACTTGGGTCTGGACCAGCTCTTCGGCGCCCGGCAGAAGTACGTGGAGTTCACGCCCGACCTGCTGGATACGCTGAAGATGCAGGTCATGGGTTCAAAAGTCGACGGCCGTTATTTCCTGCAGGAATATACTGCCCATGGCGGAAACGCGATCGGTAATTTCAGCAGCGGCGCCGTCGCTGCGGTGGAGAATAAATTCGGCAAAGGAAAAACCCTGCTCGTCGGCAGCTTCCCCGGGGGTGGTTATTTCAAACACCATTCACGGGAGACTAAGAAATTCTTTGCCTCGCTGCTGAAATGGGGTAACATCGTGCAACGGGTTTCTTCGAGTGATCCAACGGTGAAGGTCAGGTTACATGAAGGGGCGGGCGGAAAATACCTGTGGGTGGTGAATGCCACGCGTATGCCGAAAGAAGTGACCATTCATCTCAGCGGAAACAATGCAGGCATTAGACCGGGCAAAGATCTCTGGGGAGGCAAACAGGCATCCCTAACGGATAACGCGGTGAAGGTGATGGTGGACGACCGGGATGTGGCGGTAGTGCCGCTGCAGTAGGAAGCTGCCGGATATGAGCAATCAGCAATCAGAAGAAGGGTATGGGGTATGAGGTATGAGGTATGGGCGAGGAGGAGGGCGGTCACCCTGTGCGAGCATCGGTTCGTGTTAAAGGCCGCCAGCCAGGAGCACCGGCAGCAGGCCTGTGTAGCGAATAGTGGGTGGCTAGTGTAGGCTTGCAAGGCCGCCAGACGGCAGCACCGGCAGCCGACCTCTGTTAGCAAACGAGTATTCGTCTAGGCCTGCAAGGCCGCCAGCCAGGAGCACAAGCTGCAGGCCTGTGTAGCGAATGAGTGTGTGCCTAGTCAAGGCCTGCAAGGGCGACAGACAGCAGCACAGGCTCCACGCCTGTTGCGGGATGACAAGGTCGATGGGGGTGAGATGCCGACTTCGTCCAAAATGAATTGAAAATGTTACATTGTTGATTAATACCATCGTTGCATGATAAAAAAAATCGTTTCTTATTCCTTGCTAATATTATCACTGGCTCTTTTTGTGACCGGGTCCTTCGCCCAGGCGAAACGAAAAACCGGGGATCCGCTGGATCACCTGCCGAAAAATATTGAACAGTTTACGTATTTCGGTGAACGCGCCGATATCTCGCCCGACAGCAAACGCATTGCTTTTATGGCGGCCAATTTCGGCGATGCCATGGTGATCGATGTGAAGACAAGAGCCATCAGGTGCCTGACCTGTAACGTGCCGGCGGCGGCCTTCCTGCGCGTCATGCACCTGGTCAACGGCGACTACATCCTGATGGGCCCCGATCATTTCGAAAATACCAGCGTCAGCCGCTTGAGGGACAGCGAACTGTGGTACCTGAAAAATGAACGCAATGCAAAACCGGTCAAACTGGAACAGAAAGTGAGCGAAGGTTTCGCCATTTCGAAAAAAGATATGAAAATCGTCTACACGCAGGTGAAGTCAAACACACCGGGTGCGATAACGCGTGAATTGATCCTGGCCGACATCGATGTGTCGGGGATCGGTCCGCAGCTGGTCAATAAAAAATCGATCTATGAAAGCGCCGAACAAGGGTGCATCATCGAGGCGCAGGATTTCTACCACGACGATAAAGGCATCGTTTTCTTTTGTTATGTACTCAACGGCATCAGCGCGGCACAGGGGCTTGACATCTCAACGGGCAAAGTGACCAACCTCACAAATGACCCGGGTCTGCACACCGAACCGGAAGGCGTTTTCCCGGATGGCAAATTTGCCGCGGTGGAGTCGGATCTGCACGTGGCGCAACTCGGCGGCGCACATGGATCGGCCAGCATCGATATCTACAAATTCAGGCTCGACGGAACAGGCGCCAAGGACATGGTCCGCCTGACCAATTTCAACGACTACGAAGGCAACAAGGCCGCGAACCCGGTGGTTTCAGCAGACGGCCGGTTCATGGCATTTCAGTCTGCAAAATCCAGCGACCCGGCGCCGGGTATCGGTTATGGTATATTGGTGTACTGGTTTAAAAAATAAGTTTATGTTGAAGCAGCCCACCTGATCTTCGGGTTTAGAATATACCATCCTCTTTTTATTCTTTCAAACACCATTTTACAACCCGGTTGATCTGAACGACTGATTTCATTGAACGCCAGCATACTATTTATATACGAACGATTTTTGCGATAAGGAAGCAGTATTTCATCGGGTACCAGGGACGCCAGGTGCATCATATCATCCATCGAGAATGATCCGGCCATTGCTTGCGGCCCCTGTTCACTAAGTGTATCAACCGGCACTTTGTTCGGCTGAAACGCCTGCAGGTCCCGCATTAAAGTGACCAGGAAAAAAAGCATGCTGGCGGCTGAAATATGTAGCTGGTGATTGTTAATATCCAGGACTATAAACGGTGGTTTTACCAGGTGCCAGAACTGTCGCAGGGTTTGCAGCGACGCCGTTTGCTGCTGTTTAAGCAGCACTTTTTTATAGTAGCCCTGCTGCAGGTAGTCAATGGCCACCAAGCCGTTGGGATCAGTCTGCCGCAGGGAAGTATTCCTTCCAAGCAATTCAAGCGCAAGTTCATGCTGGCCATGGTATAATGCCAGCATTAATGCGGTAGCACCTTCTTCTGTGGTAAAACCATTACCGTATTTGTTGATAAACGATAATACATCCTGCATACGACCCAGCCGGATTGCCCTGGCAAATTCTTTTCGATCCTGCCGCACCTCTTTCATGTATAAAACCGCCCGCTGGAACTGTAGCTGTGACAGTTTTTCAAGCCAGTCGAAACGATGGTGATGAACGGCATACTGGAATAGCTGCTTTCGTTCTTTCTTCACGTCGGCTTCCTTTTTTGCCGGGTTTAGCGCGGCCAGCAGTATCTGCTCCAGTTGTTCCAGGGAAATGTAGTCATAGCCCAGGTACTTTGCACGAATCTGCTCTGCCTGTTCAAACTTCCCTTGTTCCTGCAGACGGCGTGCTTCTTCCAGCCATTCTTCCCTGCTTGATTTTATTTCCACCACCTGCACTTCTCTTTTACTTTCTTTTAGTCGTAATAGTTGAAGCGCCGGGTGGTTGATGCGTTTCTCGAAGAAATATATGTTTTTAACCGCCCTGGTAATCGCAACATATAATGAATTGATGTAAAATTTGTAGACTTCCGCATCTTTATCCCCTTTGTCAGCAGCCCGGTTGTATTGAATTTCAGTAAGGTCCAGGTCGTCAGGGGATACCCCCCTGATAATTTCAGTAAACGCCGATTCGTGATGGGA
>JBBSSY010000396.1:0-4062 GCA_038241595.1 Chitinophagales bacterium
CGTACCGTTGTCAGCAATGACCACGTCAACCGGAAGTTGTTGGCCACGATGTTGGGCCGGCAAGTTATTTCAGCTGGTCACGTGCTTAATCCAGGAAAAAACCACCCACTATACCACCAAATGCAACGTGAACGGCGCTTTGAATGATCCCCACCGGGTCAGTCAATTTGCGCCTGCGTAATTAATTACAGGTTCAGGGATCTTGGCACCTAACAATTAAAAGCATTTAACATTAAAACCTAATACCATGGAAAAGATTTCAATCTTGATTGCAGACGATCACAAGCTGATCAGAGAAACGTGGAGTTACATTTTAAACAGCGATATCCGCTTCCAGGTGGTAGCGGAATGTGGCGATGCCAGCGAAGCGGTTGAACTCGCGAAAAACAAAAGACCGAATATCATCCTGATGGATATCAATATGGCGCCTTTTTCGGGTTTTGAAGCTACAGAACGCATCCGCAAATTCTCACCGGGATCCAAGATCATCGGCGTTTCTATGCACTCCCAACCTGCCTATGCGAAAAAAATGTTGCAAATGGGCGCCAAGGGATATGTTACTAAGAATTCTTCAAAGGAAGAAATGATCAAAGCAATCATGGAAGTGTACCGTGGCAATAAGTTCATCTGCGAAGAGATCAAAAATATCATTTCTGATCAACTGCTCACCGACCAGACCGATACCCCGAATATCAATTCGCTGACCGAAAGAGAAATTCAGATCATTAATTTTATTAAGGAAGGCTCTTCGTCTAAGGAGATTGCCACGTCGCTGAATATTTCCCTGAAAACCGTTGAAGTGCACAGGCATAACATCCTAAAAAAATTAAAACTGAAGAATTCAGCTTCGCTGGTCAATTTCATTAACAGTTCAACCTCTTATATGTAGTCTTTTTACTCAAATTATCCCCGCCAGCTAAGGTATAACCCGTAAGCATGGATAAATTTACTATCTACATATTCATTTAATCATTGAAAACGCTCCTTCATATAGATTCTTTGCAAGACCTTTACCAAGGTTAAGAATCTGATACTTATGAAAAAGCCAATATTCATTTCCATGAAAGATTAAAGGAATTCCTATCCTTGAAAAACCTTGGAATCCAATCCAATTATGAATTACTACCCCCCTAGTTCCTATGAAGACTACGGGGGTTTTTTTTGCATTTTGCGTTGATCTGACGGGAAGAAAAGACGGAGCGTCTAAAGAAAATACTTAGATGGCTAAAAATTTTTCTTTTATTTTAACGATTAACCGGTTAAATCATCATCTTTATGACACACAAGTTTAAATCACCTTTTAGCTTTGTAGCTATTTACCTCCATTGAAATTGAAAAACCACATATACACCGGAACATTGTAAGATCCAATCTCTTTGTTGAAAACCACCCCCTTAGGCCTATGAAGACTACGGGGGTTTTTTTTGCATTTTGCATTTTATCAAACTCGTAGCTTCCTTCTTGCCAAAACGGCGTAACTTCGCGGCCTAAATTCTACCATGAGCGATGCAATACAGCATGAATGTGGGCTAGCTTACATTCGTTTACGCAAGCCTTTCTCTTATTATCTTCAAAAACATGGAACGGTACTTTATGGGCTGAACAAGCTTTACCTGCTCATGGAAAAGCAACACAACCGCGGACAGGATGGGGCAGGCATTGCTACCGTCAAATTGGATACGGAACCTGGTTACCCTTTCATGCACCGCATACGTACGGCGATTCCGCAGTCAATCGCCGAGCTGTTTCGCCAGATTTCCGAAGAAGTGCTTGAACTGGAAAAATATCAGCCGGAGATCAGGCAGCATCCAGGCCTGATGAAGGGGCATATCCGGTTTTTGGGTGAGTTGCTGCTGGGGCATTTGCGATACGGAACCCAGGGCAAAAACAACGTCGAGTTTTGCCACCCTTTTATAAAACGTGATACCATACCTGCCCGCAACCTTGCTCTCGCGGGCAATTTTAATTTAATCAATACTGAAGAGCTTTTCGCGCTCGTGAATATGGAGCCGGGTGAGTTCCAGAAACAGAGCGACCTCGCAGCGATGATGGAGGTGTTGCACAGTTTTTTGGTAAAGGAAGATGAACTGGACCCGGGCAAAGTCGACATTGCGACTGTTATGCGCAAATCGGCGAAATTGTTCGACGGCGGTTACCATGTCTGCGGCCTGTTGGGCAGTGGTGACAGTTTCGTAATGCGCGATGCGCATGGCATTCGGCCCTCTTACTATTACATCGACGATGAAGTGATCGTTGCGGCCTCTGAAAGGGCAGCGATACGCACTGCGTTCAACGTCGGCGAAAACGAGGTGAAGGAACTGATGCCGGGTCATGGGCTGATCGTGCAAGCCAATGGCGAGTACCGCATTGAACAGATCCTGGAAACAAAAGAACGCCGGGCCTGCAGTTTTGAACGTATATATTTCTCCCGCGGCAACGACGAAAAAATATACAAGGAACGAATCGCGCTCGGTTACAGCCTGCGCGACGCGGTGTTGAAGTCGATCAACAACGACCTGAAAAATACAATCTTTTCATTCATTCCGAATACGGCGGAAACGGCTTTTTACGGCCTGCTGAAAGGCATGGAAGATTTTCTCAACGACGTCAAGATCCAGCGTATCCTCAGCTGGAACAATGACTTCAACGATGAGAAATTATCGGAGATGATCAACCGCCGCATCCGCGTGGAGAAGATTGCGATCAAGGATGTGAAGATGCGGACATTTATTTCGGCCGATGCCGGGCGCAATGAAATGGTACAACACGTGTACGACATCACGTACGGTACGGTGAAAAAAGGCACGGATACGCTTGTGGTCATTGACGACTCCATTGTACGAGGCACCACGCTGCGTGAAAGCATCGTAAAAATGCTGAGCAGGCTGGAGCCAACAAAGATCATCATCGTATCCTCGGCGCCGCAGATCCGTTATCCCGATTGTTACGGCATCGACATGAGCAAATTGGGTGACTTTATCGCCTTCCGCGCCGCCATGGCGTTATTGAAGGAAACCGACCAGGAGTGTGTGCTGACCAGTACCTACGAAAAGTGTAAGGAACTGGCAAGAACAAACCAACTGCATAGTGAAAACATGGTGCGCCAGGTGTACAAGCCTTTCACCACGCAGCAGATCTCTGATAAAATTGCCGAACTTATTACACCGGAGGACATCGACATCAAGGTAGAAGTGATTTACCAGACGATTGAATCGTTGCATGAGTCTTGTCCGACGAATACGGGCGACTGGTACTTCACTGGAAACTACCCCACGCCGGGTGGTAACAAGGTGGTGAACAAAGCCTTTATGAATTACATGGAAGGCAAAAATGTGAGGGGATACTGATGAAAACCTTGTTTCTCATCCGCCATGCCAAGAGCAGCTGGGAGGCTGGCGCCGCCACCGATTTCGACCGCACCCTCAATGATCGGGGCCGGAAAGAAGCCCCGAAAATGGCCGCGAAACTCGCCGCCGACCAGCCGCAGATCGATTGTTTTATTTCGAGTCCGGCGGTACGTGCACTCAGCACCGCTGCGTTCTTTGCCGCCGCCTATAAACGGTCTTTCGACAGCATTATCCAGGTAGAGAAATTGTATGAACCTGCCCTCGCTTCCTTTTATGAGGTTGCCGCCGCGATCGATGACAGCCAGGCCAGTGCGGTGATTTTCTCGCACAACCCCGGCATTACGGAGTTTGTACAATCGTTATCTATTGTAGGTATTGATCACATGCCCACTTGTGCCATCGTTGGCCTCACCATCGATTGCGATCACTGGAAAGGCTTCCAGTTCGCGCCGAAGCATTTGTTGTTTTTCCGGTACCCGAAGATGTGAGCAGCATTTACCGGGTTACAATTTTTGTCTGAACTGTGATTCGTTTGATTATTTGATGGACTATGATCCTTAAAGTTGTCTGTCGTAAAGATTGACGACATGCCCACCTGTGCCATCGTTGGCCTCACCATCGATTGCGCAAACTGGAAAGATTTTCAGTTTGCGCAGAAGCATCTGTTGTTTTTCCGATACCCGAAGATGTGAACCGGAACAGCGTTTTCGGGGTA
>JBBSSY010000397.1:0-4044 GCA_038241595.1 Chitinophagales bacterium
AATAAATTTGAAGAAAATTCTCCTACCGTTACCCCCATATGAACACAGTTTACAAAGAAGAACTCGTTCTGTTATTTGAACGTCGCATATCGCTTCCACATAATCAAATTCAGTTACATAAGAAATACATTCCCACCCGAAAACCGGTTGTAGGCATCCGGACAGCCAACCACGCCTTTACGCCAAGGGATTCGGTGGCAGCTGGCTTTGAAGCCTGGCCGGAATTTGTTGCAGATGTGATGGGCTGCGAGAACCGCGGCTATGGACCGGTAGAACCCGGGATGGACGTGCAGGTGAATGACGCCGCCGCCGGCCACCCCATCATTAAAGGCGTTGCCGCGCGCTGGCACAGCCAGGGAAATATTTACCTTGTCGCGCCGTTGCTGGATCCAAAAGCGGTGGTACTGCTAACGGGCACCGTGAATGATATCACGCAACCGGTTGCCTGGACTCGATTATATGGAAAGAGCCGGGTATTTTATACCTCGCTTGGCTTTCCCGCCGATTTTTCTACGCCGCAATTTAACAGCCTGCTGGTAAACGCCATAAAATGGTCACTGGATAAGAATTTTACGAATTAACACCATTCGACAGACGATTTAACGCAACGGCGAATCAAATGCTTTTGACTTCCCGCTGGGATAATTTGTCAGAAGCAGAATTCACCGAATTAGAAGAATTAGGAAAATCAGAAGAATTTACAAATTACCGTACTTTCTTTAATTTCCCTGTTTCTCCGGCGTTCTGCGCTATCTCGCCGATTTCATCGCTTTCACTACCTTAATATCCTTTTCCGTCGAGAACTTGTTATACGCCGCGGTCTCACTGCCTACGAGGGCAATTTTCCCTTCACTGTCACAGTGTATCCCCCAGCCGTAGCGTTTTGTCAACGGCGAAGCCCGAAAACAGGGTTGCCCCTTTGAGAAAAAATCGTCCCGGGCTTTCTTCAGCTCCGCGACCGTAAGGTCATTCCTTTCTGCATATACTTTAAAAAGCACATCGTCCGACGTGTATTTGTACGGGTTTTTATGTAACATGTCAAACTGCAGATTTGCCACCGACTTCTTCTCGCCTTTTACAGGCGGTACTTCGCCCGCAGCCGCCGGCGAATCGTCTGCTACCTGGATGAACGTGTCGGTATAATTGGTTGTGTGTAGTTTCATGTTCTCCCATTTTTCGAAGTCCGATTAATTCGGCTGTGCCAGTGTCACTTACCCAAGTTCCCTCGTCAGCTCCGACGCCGAGGCCTCATCAAGGAAACAACGGCAGTCGCTATGCGATTGCAAGATGCTCGCCGGGTGGAGGTTGCTGATGTTTTTTTCAAGACAATCCCTCACCGCGTTGGCTTTACGACTGTCTGGCACGGAGCAGATAATATGCGTTGATTTGAGTATCTGGTTGATCGACATGCTGATGGCCTGGTGCGGCACAGCGTCCATCGATTCGAACCAACCCTCGGCGTACTGCTGCGCCCGGCACTGGTCATCAAGATTTACCACGAGGTATGGCGCTTCGGTATCAAAGTCAGCCGGCGGGTCGTTGAATGCCAGGTGGCCGTTTTCCCCGATGCCCACCAACGCCACATCGATCGGGTGATGCTGGATCAGCGCCCCCACACGTGAACATTCTGCCACCGGATCGGTTTCGCCGTTGATCAGGTAACTGGCTTTTAACGGCGACGCCTGTTGCAGGAAACGTTCCTTGAGGTATTTGCGGAAGCTGGCCGGCGACGATTCCGGCAGCCCGATGTATTCGTCGAGGTGAAACATGACCACCTTACTCCAGTCGATGCCCGTTTCGGCCAGCAACTGCTTGATCGTTTCAAACTGGCTGGCACCGGTAGCCATGATGATATTCGCCTGGCCACGCGTGGCAATCGTTTCCATGATGAGCGCAGCAGCCGCTTTTCCGGCTTTCTGCCCGAGCTCCGTATAATCTTTCGAGACAATAACTTCCATATAGAATAAATAACGTGTTGATTTTGTTTAAATAACGGTATCGCTTAACTGCTTCTGTCAGGTTCTGACTTTCGTGTTGCCTCCCTTGGTGAGGAAGATATCAACCGGCTCGTTGGTTTTCCACGCACCCCTGGTAAAATCGGGGATGTCGATGGCGCCGGAGCGACTGGCAACCGATTTTTCGGTCAGCGGCGCGATGGCGCTCCAGGCGGCGGTATCATATACATCCATATCCGGTGGCAACCCATTTCGCAGGCAATCGATCAGCCGCCAGTTCATGAGGAAATCCATACCGCCATGACCACCTACTTCCTTTGCCATCTCCCCGATTTTCTTCACGATATTCGGTGTGTACTTTTCTTCAATGGCCTTGTATTGTTCGGCGGTGGCCCAGTTGTCGTTAACCGCGATCTTTCCGGGCAACGGGTACTTCAGGGCGGAACCTTTTACGCCACTGATTTTGTGGATCCGCGAATACACATTGGGTGAACTTACATCGTGTTGCTGCATAATGGTACGACCCTGGCTGGTACGAATGATCGTGGTATTCATATTGCCACGGAATTTCTTGTCTGCATACGGTTTGTAGAAGTCGTCCTTGCTCGCAAGATCTTTCGCCATGGGCGACATGGAAAAATCATTGCCCGACATCGACACGAGGTAATCCATTTTATCACCGCGGTTGATGTTCATGGCCTGCGCCACCGGACCGAGACCATGCGTAGGATACAGGTTGCCGTTGCGGTAGTTTTGTTTCAGCCGCCACATATGCCAATACTTTTCCTTGGAGAAATTGCCTTTCAGGAGGTCATGGATATACGCCCCTTCGGCATGAACCAGTTCACCAAAATAACCCTGCCTGGCCATGTTTAAGGTGAGCAATTCGAAGAAATCGTAACAGCAGTTTTCCAAAATAATACAATGCTTTTTTGTACGTTCCGACGTTTCTACCAGTTGCCAGCATTCCTCCAGCGTAACGGCCGACGGCACTTCAATGGCCACGTGTTTACCCTGTTCCATGGCGTACAGTGCCATCGGCGCATGTAGGTGCCAGGGCGTTGCGATATAGACCAGGTCGATGTCTTTGCGTTCGCAGAGGCCTTTCCAGGCATCCACTTTGCCGGTATATAACTCAGGGCTGTGGGCGGTGCCGATAATTGATTTGGCTTTGTCCAGCCTCTCCGGCCTGAGGTCGCACAAGGCCTTGATCTGTACGTTCTCCAATTTCGAGGCATGTGTTAGATGGGTTGGCCCGCGGTTGCCGAGACCGATATGCCCCGTGCGCACCGTATCCAGTTTTGGCGCCCCATAGCCCGACATGTTAAAGGCCTGCTTACCCAACTGCCGGCCCGTTGATCCGGTGTCATCCACCGTTCCACCAAACCCTTTAAAAATATTCCCGCCGGCGAGCATCAAGCCTGCCAGTCCGGTTCGTCTGAAAAAATTTCTTCGGTTATTGTTCACAGTTACAAGTTTACAGTGTAAAAAATCGTTGTTTGATGCACGAGGATATACCTAGATTTTGATGAATACTTTTTTACGGTACAAAAAATACAAAACGGACCAGATGATGATCAACGCACCCAGCGCTTCCAGCGAAGGATGAAACCGTGTAGCTACCGGCGCATAGATGCCGGAAAAAAGTAACCGGGAGCTATAGGCGAAATCAACGAACCGGTACAGCAGGTAAATGGTGAGGGAATTCATGCCAATCACATAAAAAAAGAATGCCCATTTGCGGTATTCCAACACATCGATGATCCAGTAAAATAGTGCCAGCACAAGAAAAGCCATTCCGCCGGTTAGCAAAATGAATGAACTGGTCCACAGGTGTTTGTTAATGGGAAAATGCAGGCTCCACAACAATCCCAGTGCGATGCTGGAGATACCGGCCACACCCAGCCATTTCAATTTATGATAAGGCGGCAGTTCCGATCGCAGCAGGTCACCGGCGATAGTACCCAGCACAGACAAACAGAGCGCCGGGATCTGTGTCAGGATGCCATTTTCATCATACGTTTTTTGCAGCAGCCGCCCGGGCAGGAAATGGCGGTCGAACCAGCCGACCAGGTTGCCATCAAATGAT
>JBBSSY010000398.1:0-4039 GCA_038241595.1 Chitinophagales bacterium
TACCCTATGCCAAAACCGCCAACCTGCAGCCGGAAACGTCTTCCGGTTTAAACCTCGGCCTCCGCTATACCCCCGGCAACCTCGTGATCGTAAATGCCAACCTGTTCCGGAATGACCTCAGGAACTTAATAGACCGCTTTACGCTGCCTTTTGCCAAAACAAATGGCCAGTCGATCTACAGTTACCATAACGTAAATAAAGTGTATACAGAGGGAATTACCCTGGATGCCTCCTGGAAAATGACCAAATATTTCCTCCTGTCCGGCGGTTACCAATTCCTGCTTGCGAGAGATAAGGATGTGATCAAAGGCATAAAAGCCGGTAACTATTTTAAACGCGACCCGGTAACTTTTAAGACCGACGAGGTACAGGTCAGTGATTACGGCGGATTACTCAATCGTTCAAAACACGCCGCCAATGTAAAACTGATGTACATGAATGAAGGCGTTCGCGCGAACGCCTGGCTGCGGGTGAATTATACCGGAAGGTTTGGCTACACCGAAACAAATGGAAGCGGTATACTTGATGGAGCGAGTGAATACGCGAATGGTTTTTTCCTGTGTAACCTGACCGTGACCAAATACCTCTTCAAAAATGCTGACATGCAGGCGGGCATTGAAAACCTGTTAAACTATACAGAACCGGTACTGCTTCCCAACCTGCCGGGCAGAACTTATTTTATTAACCTCCACGTCAGTTTTGACAATATATTTCAATCAAAAAAACAACACACATGAAGTACATGAACGGGTTTCTTTCATTTTTTTTATTTGTTGTAATCGGCCTTCCTGCCTGCAAGAAGAGTGATGATGCAAAACCTGCAACGGAAAGTTCCACCACCATCAAAGTAAATTTCCCGGTTAACTCACCATATACTTTTTTCAACTTTAAGGACAATGCAGTGATCGCCAATACCGATTCCGCGACTGCGAAATGGGATATCGGTCTTCGACTGACTACCATCCTGGTAAATAGCAATGCGAGTGGCCCCGGTAACGGAGCCGCTATTTTGCAGGATGGGATATTCGACAATATCGTAACTGCACCTGCAGGTGGTTATGCCGTTGATACTGCAGCCACCAGGCTGGCGATTAAAGACGGCAGCTGGTACGACTACAATGGCGCAACACGCAGCTTTGTACCGAAGGCAGGAAAAGTATTCTTTTTCCGTACCGCTGACAATAAATATGCAAAGATGGAAATATTAGAGGCGACTTATGATCCATTTGTGGGACAGACACCCCTGAAAATTAATTATAAAATTCGTTTTGTGTACCAGCCCGACGGTTCCATGAACCTGAGCAAGATGTGATGAATCCATCGAGTTGTAAAAAAAGTAAAAGGGGGTAAGAATACCCCCTTTTTTTAACCCCTAAACCCTAAACCGTAGAAACTCTTTATATCAAAAATGATATTGTAAACTTAATTTGCGGACGTTAGTATTTACTCATAAACTATGCCAACAACGATGTTCTTTAAGCGCAAAGAAGTACGTACCCGGTTAAGAGACATCATATTAACCGGTAAAGTGACATCATATCAATTTGAAGTGGAATGTGAATATTCTGCCAGGAGGCAGAAAGGCGATAGAGTGGAATCTTAATTGTTGATTGCGCCCTAATTGTTAAACAGATTCGCCGAGGTACCTAAACCCTTTCATTCATCAATCGGGGTTATTCATAAACGGAGTGTGGAAAAGCCTGCCCGTCACTCCCCAAAAACAAAAGAACTGCGTCTGGCAAGAGCCAAGTGGCCATTCTTATTCGATCTTCTGCAACATTTAGTACATTTGCACCCATTTTTACCCGCATGAGCCGGGTGGAAACTACTTAAATTTTATGGCCAACAAATACAGGGAATATTCGCAGCTGCATTTACCGGGTATCGAAAAAGAAGTGCTTGCACAATGGGCAACCGCAGGAACCTTTGAAAAAAGTGTTGAAGGAAGAGCAGGAGAAAAGCCTTTTATTTTTTACGAAGGTCCGCCAAGCGCCAATGGCATGCCCGGCATTCATCACGTTATATCAAGAACCCTGAAGGATCTTGTTTGCCGTTATAAAACCATGCAGGGTTTCCAGGTTAAACGTAAGGGTGGATGGGATACGCACGGCCTGCCGGTAGAACTGGGGGTTGAAAAATTACTCGGCATCACCAAGGAAGATATTGGTAAAACAATTTCCGTAGAGGATTATAATCGAAAATGCCGCGAAGAAGTACTGAAGTTTAAAGACAAATGGGATGAACTTACGTTGAAAATGGGCTACTGGGTTGACCTGCAACATCCTTACATCACTTTTACCAACGAATATGTTGAAACGCTTTGGTGGTGTCTTAAAACGTTGCATGACAAAAAGCTGCTGTATAAAAGCGTTAGCATCCAACCTTATTCACCCGCGGCGGGCACAGGCCTGAGTTCACATGAACTAAACCAGCCCGGAACTTATAAGACTGTAAAAGATACGTCCGTTGTCGCTATGTTTAAAGCACATCGCGATTCGCTGTCTGAATTTCTTTTTCAGGCTGCCGGCAACGACGAGGTGTTTTTCATGGCCTGGACGACCACACCCTGGACCCTTCCTGCAAACCTGGGACTTACAGTTGGGCCAAACATCGAATATGTACTGGTAAGAACCCTCAACCCATACACCCATTTGCCGGTGAACGTCATCCTGGCAAAATCGCTGCTGTCCAAATACTTTAAAGACGAAGGAGAAAACCTGTCTATGGATGATTTTAGGGAAGGTCAGAAGATACTGCCATGGCAGATCCTGGCAGTATTTCCCGGGTCGAAGTTACCGGATATACACTATGAACAATTAATGCCCTTCGAAGCCAACACGGCTGCCAAAAGCGGCGGCGACCCATTCAAAGTGATGGCGGGTGATTTTGTGACTACTGACGATGGTACCGGAATCGTGCATACCGCCCCCGCCTTTGGTGCCGATGATTACAAAGTTGGCCGGAAGAACAACCTGGGTATCCTGGTTACCGTAGATCGGGAAGGCAAATTTGTTGACGGACTGGGTGAATACAGCCACCGCTTTGTAAAAAATTATAAGGACGACTCCACTTATGCAGATGTAAATGTAGATATCTGCGTAGCACTGAAAATTGCCAACCGGGCATTCAAGATTGAGAAATATGAACACAGCTACCCGCATTGCTGGCGAACAGACAAGCCAGTGATTTATTACCCGCTGGATGCCTGGTTTATAAAAACGACCGCGGTAAAAGAGCGCATGGTAGAACTGAATAAAACGATTAAGTGGAAACCGGCCGCCACCGGAACGGGGCGTTTCGGTAACTGGCTGGAAAATATGGTAGACTGGAACCTGAGCAGGAGCCGCTACTGGGGAACACCGCTGCCTGTCTGGCGAACCGAGGATGGGCTGGAAGAAATTTGTATCGGCTCAATCAATGAACTCAACGAGGGAATACGACAAGCAAATACCCGGCTTGGCGAAGCGGTTAATAAACATTACCTCCATGAGGGTGTACTCGACCTGCACAAACCTTTTGTAGACGAAATTATCCTGGTATCGCCATCCGGCAAACCGATGTACCGGGAGCCCGACCTGGTGGATGTGTGGTTCGACAGTGGCGCCATGCCTTACGCACAGTGGCATTATCCTTTCGAGAACAAGGCCATGGTAGATTCCGGCGAAGCTTTTCCCGCTGATTTTATCTGTGAAGGTGTAGATCAGACACGCGGCTGGTTTTATACCCTTCATGCACTCGGCGTGATGCTGTTTGACAGCGTTGCCTATAAATCGGTGGTATCCAACGGGCTTGTGCTGGACAAAAATGGCAACAAGATGAGCAAACGCCTTGGCAACGTGGTCGACCCGTTTACCACGATCGATGAATTTGGCGCCGATGCCACCCGGTGGTACCTGATCACCAATGCGTCACCCTGGGATAACCTTAAGTTTGATAAGGAAGGCATCAAGGAGATTCAACGTAAATTTTTCGGCACCTTATACAACACCTACCAGTTTTTTGCCCTGTATGCAAATGTTGACGGGTTTGTTTTCGGTGA
>JBBSSY010000399.1:0-4038 GCA_038241595.1 Chitinophagales bacterium
TCCTGCATCATGCCCTGCCGACGGGATATACACGCGCTTAAAACCGGAACCTTCCGTAATTTTCCCATTCGCAACGGAATTTTGCGCCACGCCGCCAGCTATACAAATGTTTTCCAGGCCGGTACGTTCTCTTAAATGGGTCAAGATATGGAATATCAGATGCTCGGTTACGCGTTGAACCGAAGCGGCCAGGTCCTTATGATATTGCGTTAATTCCTCTTTTGCCCCACGTGGACTTCCGAATTCCGCAATCATGGCATCCGAACAGAGATAACCCATTGCCGGAAGGTTATTTTCATACGTCAGTCCGGCTTTTGTTGGATTGATAAAATACTTCTCTTCCCAGCTGAACAGCCCGTTTGGCAGAAATTTAAGCACTTTTTTTACCTTATCTACATACAGGGGCTTGCCATAAGGAGCCAGGCCCATCACCTTATACTCATCTCCATAGTGGGGAAAGCCAAGGAACTGGGTGAATGCAGAATAAAATAAGCCACACGAGGCGGGAAAATCAACACTGTCCAGGACGTGTATCTGGTTGCCAGAGCCGGTGGCAATCATCGTTGTCGTAAAGTCACCGGAGCCGTCAATGGATAAAATAGCGGCATCCCCGAAGGGAGATGGATAAAAAGCAGAAGCAAGATGACTGCGGTGGTGTTCTATATTGTGAATCTTCTTTTTTATAGCCGCGAACCCGACTGAGGGGTCAATTTGAGCAAATTCAGACTCAAGACTGGTAACCTGTTTGCTGTTCGAATACCGGCCCAGCGCACCAACGATCAGGGAGGGGTTACTTGCCAGGTATCGAAGTTTTCTGCCCAGTTTGGCCTTAGGATCCCGGCCAATGGTGATGTGATCAACCGCTGCCAGGGTGATACCTGCCTCAGCCAGGCAGAATTTTATCGCCAATACAGGAAATCCTGCCCAGTGTTTTATTCGTGTAAATCGTTCTTCCTCCGTCGCGGCGATCATTATTCCATCTTTAAAAATCGCTGCCGAAGAATCGGCATGATAAGCATTGATTCCTAAAATGTACATGTTCGTTTTATAAGATTTAAGTGAGCAGCTGGCGCATCGTTATGCGACCAGGTCCTTTTTAGTGTCGTGAAATGCTCCGGCCCAATTGGCGGCAACAGTCAGCTAAACAGTTGCAGATATTGTTCCTTTAGGTTTGATGTAGTGATATACTGTTTTGCATATTGCCAGGCGCCCTGGCAATACCTGTCGAATGCGTCCTGGTTCCAGCCAATGGCCGTTTCAATAATATTTACATATCGTTGATCCGAAGCCAATGACACCACCCAACCGGCGTCATGCGCAGTAAGGTCTTTCCATGGTGTCAGGTCACTGATAAGCACCGGTCGGCCATTTAACAACGACTCAAAAATGACGTGACCGAAATTTTCACCGTGTGTTGCCAGGATAAATAAATGATGACGCTGATAGATGACGGCAAGTTCGCTGTTTGGCACCGCGCCCTGAACTTCAATAGTAATGTTCGCGGGAAGACGATCAATAGCCTGTCGGCACTGGTTCCAGTAAACATCATCCTCCACCGGCCCTACAATCGCCAGGCTAACGGTATTAGGCACCCGTTGTAATATTTTGATCAGGTAAAGCAGATTTTTTACCGGAGATATCCTTGAAACGAACAGGCAACGAAGCATCCCGGGCTCCTTGTAAACCGCCACGAGGGGCTGTTGCGCAGATGCAGGAAAATCTTTCACAATGGTGAGGGCAGTCCCGGGACCAAAAACATTTTTTATATCGTTGGCCTCGGTATCATCCGTCGCATGAAAGAGCAGCCGCCTGGGAAAGCCGAGGATTTTAAATACCTGTAAGAACAGGCTTTTCTTGAATTTTTTAAACTGAAGGGAACCCGGTTTAAGCATTCCCCTGGGAGACAAAATTACTTTCGCGGACAGGCCAAAATAATTGCAGACCAGCAGTGGCGCGATCATGAAATAGTATGAATACATACTATTCAGGTAAATATGATCAGGCTTTATCGCTAATATTTCCTTTTTAATTCTCCTAAAGCTGGCTCCTCCAGGCGAAAGGTATAGTACATTAATCTGTTCATTGACTGTCGTCCAGGTATCGGAAACTACCGATGGGTATGCGATATCATCTCCCTGGTCGCGGTCTGTCGTAATAATGTATATCTCTTTTTCAAACTGCAGGGATGCCGCAAGATTTGCGCATGATTGTATAGGACCGCCTGCCTTGAAACCTGGTATGAACCAGTCGACAAATATCAGGAGTTTCGACGGCCTGCTTTTAGTCGTTTCACCCACCGGCAACGGGGTTAGCTGCGAGCCGCTGATAAAGTGCGAAATACTGGCCAGCAATCACGTCTGGGTCGAAACGGCTGACATTTTTAAGTCCTTCTTCAACGAGTACATTCCGATAGTCTTCCTCCTCGATGATGCGAATAATTCCGGCCCGTATTTTGGCGACATCGAAGGGGTCAACAAGACACGCCGCCCTGCCGGCGACTTCAGGCATGGACAAGATGTTGCTTGTAATGACGGGCCGTCCCGTGGCATTCGCCTCAACAATTGGCATTCCAAAACCCTCGTAAGTAGATACAAAAGACAAGAGATCGCACTGTCTATATTGTTCCACAAGCATTGATTCAGAAATGTCAACCATATTCCTGTATTCTATCCGAAAAGCATGAAGCGTTTCTTTAATTTTATCCGACAACGGCCCAATGATATTTAATATACAGGAAAGCCCCTGAACCGCTTCTAAAACCCTGTCCAGATTTTTATTGGGCATAGTGCCTACCAATAGTATCACCGGTTTCAAGCGGTTAAAAGTCCTGGGTGCGTATTGAAAAGCGGGCGATATCGCTACCGGAACAACATAAACATCTTCTGCGTTATAATTGGTAAACCTCAAGAGTTCACGCTTGGTAGCTGCTGATATAACGGTGACCAATGCGCACTTTTTTAACGGTAGCGTAAACCAGAAATATTTTAAGAGTGCGTGTTTTAAACCGCTTGAATTTGATAGCAGTCCGCAGTCAAGTACCGTAAGCATCGTGTTCTGCCGTTGCAGGAGGATAGCAGCAAAGTGAATGTCTCCCGTAATATGATTGACGGCCCCCTGTTTCCTTACCGCCTCACGCATTATACGTACTCGATTAACGATTCCTTTGCTGTACACACTACATACAACGGTCGTGCTGCGTATGGATGTTGACAACCGCGCCCTCACGTCCTGGAATATAAATTCAAGGCTCTTATGAAATGGCAACGGTTTACGTTGAAAAAAAACGACCTCTATCTGCTCAGGCATTTTTTGAAAATTTATTGCGTTCTTCTTCTTCAAGCATGATGTCGATCACTTCGTAAAAATCCAGGTCATAGTCCCAGTTCAGTTGTTCTTTTGCTTTTGTGTTATCGCCATAAATATCCACAATATCAGTTGGCCGGTATAAAGACTTGTCAATGATCAGTTTATCCGACGACAAATCAAGCCGTGAAAAGATGTGTTCAATGATGCTTCTCAAAGAAACAGATCTCCCGGAACATATAATATAATCATCTGCCTTTTCCTGCTGAAGCATTAACCACATGGCCTCCACGTATTTTTTTGCATAGCCGAAGTCGCGTTTTATATCAATATTACCCACATACAAATTGCTTTGCAGGTTGTATTTAATGCGTAGTGATTCGTGGATCACCTTTTTAACAAAGAAATTATCTGTTCGCAGAAATGATTCATGATTAAATAAAATACCACAGGACGTGTAAAGGCCATAGGACTCCCGGTAATTAACGGTGAGCCAGTGCGCGCTTGCTTTCGAAATGGCATAAGGGCTCAAGGGATGAAAGACGGTATTTTCTGTAATCGGCAAGTCATGAACCAACCCGTACATTTCACTGCTCGAAGCATGGTATAGCCTGATCTGGCTGATGGGATTTGCCATCTTGATGGCCTCTAGTAAATTGAGTACCGAGATGATATTAAACTGGATGGTACCGATCGGTTGATTAAAAGACAGCGACACGGAACTCTGGGCAGCCA
>JBBSSY010000400.1:0-4038 GCA_038241595.1 Chitinophagales bacterium
ACCATTCCATATATGCTGGCTAGTTCGTTATCTAAACCTTTGGCTTTATATTTATTGAAGTATTGATCCGGTACCTGGTGCGGAGAATGGGGGGCATTGTAAGGAATATAACAAAGAAAAGGTTTGTCTTTGTTAACCGACATAAACTTTAATGCAGCATCTGTTAACACATCGGTGATATACCCTTTCGTTTTTACCATTTTCCCATTATGCTCAAGTTGGGTATTGAAGTAGTTTGACCAATGCCCGGCACAAAATCCTGAAAATTCATCAAAACCCTGGTCGTTCGGACGGTTGGGGTAATGTTGCCCGTTGTGCCATTTACCAAAAATTCCTGTACTATAGCCATTGGCTTTAAATAATTCCGCTATGGTTGTTTCATCAGCATCCATCACCTCAAGACCCTTTGAAACGGATAATACGCCTGTATTCAAATGATACCGACCAGTTAATATGCTTGCCCTGGAAGGGGCACATAACGGACTCACATAAAATTTGGTCAACTCCATGCCACTTTTTGCCAGGTTGTCTATTTGTGGTGTTTCAATAAAAGGATTGCCATGTACACTTAAGTCTCCCCATCCCTGGTCATCTGTGAGAATCAAAACAACATTGGGTTTAATCTGGGCAATCGCCAAATTATAACATAGTAATGTCAGCGTGATCAGCAAAAATTTACACGTATTCATACAGATTCTTCTCGGTAAATTATTTATAAGTTTCTCCAAATTTTTTAAAGATATCCTGGCGGCCGAATCCTTGATAACTGTTTTAATTGACACTACTGCTCAAAGTCAAGATTAACCGGCTCTTTGTTGAACATTTTTTCTTCTTTTCCTGAAACTGCGATTTCATATTTTGCCATTCAGTTGTCCCTTTAAAGTAAATAGTTTTATGTTCGCGCTGTTCCACCCGCCAGGAACCGCAGTTAAATGGAAAGTACAAGTTACAACTAAAGCACAATTGAAATCGTCCTGCCCAAACCACAGCCGCTGATGAACCAAAGACCACGTTTCAATGTCCTGCCCTGACTTTTGGCAAGTTATTGTAGCGGGTGGATTGTTCCCTCACTTGTCAAGTTGTTTAACAGTATTGGTCTAAAAGTTCATGTAGCGTCTTTGCCTTGTAAATTAGTTCAGCACTTTCAATTTTATTCACTGAAAAGATGTTTGGTAATTCTTTGTATAATCCTGGTAGAAGTAAAATTTCTACAACCTGCTCCTTTATCCATATATTGTAGGCAATGGGATATGTTTTATGTTTGATGAATAAAGCCTGGAGAAACTTTTGAATTGCTACATATAACCTCTGTTGAAAGTTGGCGAGCCGTCATCTAAAATACAGTCAACCAATCCCCGTGATCTCCCAGTCGTTCCCGACCGACTGAAGCGTACAAGTCAATATCGACATCATCCCAAGAAACATGTCAATTCATAGCGGCATACCCCCCACAAGAAATCCCACAATACCTAAGTACTGTGGGATTTCATCGACGAATTGCCGTATTTACTTCACCACGATCTCATCGCTATAAATCCACGCCGCCTTACCCGTGCGTATATGCCAGGCCGGTAGCTTCAACAAACTTTCCGCATGCACTTTTACGTACCGCGCGTTCACGCCCTTCAGATCCGCCTGGAACGATTGCACCGCGATCGTTGCGATATCCGGGTTCACTTTTGGATTCGGATCGTGCGGGTTCGTAACCGTGATCGGTTCGCTGTACGCGACGCCGTCGCCGGATGTCGAGTAGCTAACGAATTTAGGTAACACCAGGAGGTTCCAGTCGGGTTGCGCCTGGGCATTGAGGAAATCCATATTCACCGATGTCAGCGTTTTCACGGCGCCGAGGTCCAGCACAAAATCCATATGCTCGCCTTCATAGCCGATCCAGTGCGCATCGGGGTTGCTCCAGGATTCCCAGGAGCCGAAGATGCCATCGGTCAAACCTTCCACACCGGCAGATGTTTTACCGGGTTGGGTGACGGGGATGATTTTCTTCTTGTAAGATAGTACGCTGCCCATCTCGTCCATCTTCGTAAAGATCCGCTGGTACGATTGCAGGTAATCATCGGGGGACGTGCTGCGCTCCCGCAAACGGGTGACCCCTTCCTCCTTACAACGATCTACAAATTGCGTCAGCAACGTTTTCATGACGGGTCTTAACGCCACCATACCGTCGGCGGTATGCATGTACAGACTGCGCGGCGTATCAACCTCCTGCCGGCCGATTTGTATCTCGGCATACATGATCGGCAGCCGCGCGATCTGCACGCGTTTCAATACCGCCGCATCTTTCGCTACCGCCTGCTCCGCTTTATCAAATAATTGTTTGTAGGTGTTTAGCATCTCCACCGACAGGTATGAATCTTTCGCATCGATCGGGTCGCCAAAAATACTCAGCTGGAATTTGGTGTTGATCAGCGAATCGTGCATCTGGTCGATGTACTGGCGGATGAAGGGTCCGGCGGCACCGTAATAGCCGTTGAGGTAATCGTCGATGATCGCCTTGTCATCCGCTTCGGGGTTCCACATCAGCTTGCAGATGAGGTAGGCACGCAGGCCGGCCATTTCACCACCGGCCTGGCTGTTCGACTGCATAAACAACGAGTTTACATTGTTCTCCGTGTAATACTTGATATTTGGTTTGATGGTATGCAGGTTGGGAAACGGGCTCACGAGGTTTGAAAACTGGATGTTATAATCCCAGATCAGAATATTGCTGGTCAGCTTGCCCCAATCTTTGAGGTCATTGGCGAACGCCGGGTCGGTATCGTACACCGGCGCCTGCCGCTTGCTTTCAATGTTGCAAAGCATGATGTTGACATTTTTTTCCGCCTGTATATTTTTTGGCGCCGACCGGGAATACCAGTACGCCAGCGTCGAAATAATTTTATCCGGGAACTGCTTCGCCACTTTGTTCACGAAGAACAACATCGAACCACTTGGCACGTCGCCATATTTTTTATCCAGCGCTTTACAGTTATCACACTGGCAATGCTGGTCGTTGTCGTTCTGGCTCACCGACCAGTACAGCGGCGCGGGGTTGGCACTGATCTTCTTTATCAAATTGGCGACGACCACGTCCACCACCGCCGGGTTCGACAGGCATAACTGCGTACCGGGTTCGCGGCTGCCGTTGATCTGCGAAAAATACTCCGGGTGGCTCTTGCCATATTCGTCCGGCGACAACAACGCATCGAAGGTGTGCACGAACAGGCCCCAGTTGTCCCGCGAAGACAAATGGTGCCAGTTGGTGTACTCCGGGTCGCGCGTGTCGCGGTACGAGGTGGTGCGGTATTTTACAAAGGGCACATCCACCACGTCTTCTTTGGGAAAAGAAATGGCATTGCCCGTCGGGATTTTTGTGTAATCGGAGGTATACTTTCTAAAACCCAGGGTTTCCAGCAGTCCGTAGACGCCATACAAAACACCCTTGCCTGATCCGCCGGCGAGCACGAAATTCTTTCCCACCGGTTTGAATGCATAACCGTCTTCCTGCAGTTTGCCAAAATCAAACTTGTTTGTTTTTGCGTACCTGGTCTGGCCGAGATAGATGGCTGTTTTGCCTGTGTAGTCGCTCTCCGCAACGACCGGGAGATTCACTTTCGACATCCCGAATAAATAATGTTGCAGTTGTGAGGCCGCTTCCTGTTCGACGGCCGTCGCCTGCGCTGGGATCACGATGGCATAACCCGCGATGCCATTGATGTACAGCTGACCAGCCAGGGAATTATTTTTGATAGTCGACATCAGCGATGCTGGCAGTGGAGATATACCGGCCGCTACCATTCCGGACGTTTTTAAAAACGCGCCCCTCGACATGTCTTTTTTTGGATGAACGTTATTCATATGTTAGGTAATGAGTGTTGAAGATAGGAATGAAACTGGTGTTATTGGGCTGGATAACCGGGTCTTCCCCTTTTTTCGCGAGAGTTTTCATAAATTCACCCTAAGATGCATAATCCTCGTTAATATAATAACTTCGCCATGGAAAAAACAATGGTGTTGTTTTAATTGTAAACCATCAATGAAAAA